>NZ_CALNAT010000249.1 GCF_937873925.1 uncultured Proteiniphilum sp.
TTGTTCATAATGATTGGGAAAAGGGATGATCTCCTGGGAATGAACCCCTAAAAAAAAGAACAGAAGTAATACCAGTGCAGTAAAATGTTTCATCATATTTTTATAATCGGTTGTAGTTTACTTAATAGGCCTTTCCTCTCGTAGTCTTCTCTACCGTTGTTTAAAGCATTATTCGTTATTTAAACGGGTCGGGTATTTTCACCAGATCCTCCACTTCTTTATCTTCATGGTCGAATCTTGCCAAGGTATAGACGTTGCCGTCTTTGTCGAAAGCGATCGAGTTCACATACGTCGGCCGGGATCCGTCCTCATAAAATACGGGGCCATGGTCGATGTATTGTCCGGTAGGGATGTGGTACGTGACCAGGTGGAGATTTTCCACTCCGCGTGCGGCACCCATTGAAATCTTGTCCAGACCTTTCACTCTTTTTCCATCCTCATAAATAGGTCCTCCCGTCAGGTAATACAAGGTTTCCTTATCATTTCCCAAATCGAATCCCAAGTATCCGTAACTAAACTGGTCGTACATTCCGCTTTTCCGGGAGGGTCCGGATGTGATCCGGTCCACAATTTCTATTTTCCTTTCTTCCGGGTCAAACTTGAACAGGTAGCCTGAATTTCCGTGTACTCCGTACGCCACCTCCTCTTTCGGATACCATACGACGGCCCGCCAGTTGTAGCCCATGCTTCCCGCGTCGGCAGGATCATAACTCCCGAAATAATCCAGCCGCAGGTCCACATCTTCCAATTTTTCAATCGTACCGCCCTCGGGATCGTAACACATGATATCTCCTTCGGCGGTGGAGTAGTAGACCAGCCCGTCGCGCGGGTCGACGAATATGGATCGACACAACACCCTGTAATCTTCGCCTATCCGGCCTGCTTCTCCGTTGGCGGAAACCGGTCCCGAATCTTTCATTTCACCGGCTTCCACATCGTAGTGCAAGAAATATCCCCCGGGCCAGGTAATGGCATAGATCTGTTTCCTGACGGTGTCCATCGTCATGGTTAGAATGCCCTCTCCGTGTGGAGCCAGTCCCAGGTCTTCAAATTTTCCGCTGTTCAGGTCGTATGACAGGAAATGTCCTCCCGTGTATAGCCCGTATCCCTCCGGCGCAGTTACCGGCAGACGTTCCATTCCGTCCATCATCTCATAGTAGCCCACATGGGTCGAGAAATACAGTTTTCCGTCGCTTTCGTAAAAACGGACGTGGCTCTTACCCTGCGCTATGACCTTTTTATCCTTCTCTCCGCAAATCTCCGTCAAGTCGGCAAGAAACCGGGTCGTATCCGCTTGCGGGTCGTATACGTGAACCTGTCCCGCCACATCGTGGGGTTGCGAGGAGAGCACGTAATAAATCTTGCCGTCGCTGGCGGCGGAAATGGCATTGTAGGTGTCGTGTGCCAGGTCGAAACCGGAAAAATAACGGGTAGCAATCAACGTTTTCTTTTCGGCTGGCCGCTCTTTCTCTCTTTCATTCAAACAAGAGCTTATTGCAACTACGGTCAAAACAATAACTACAAATAAGATTCTATTTTTCATTATAACTTGATTTAATTTTTATCATTCAATAATTTCGAAATTGCATTTAAAAGCACTTTTTCAGCTTCGGGAGTTACTTTTGCGATATCCGCCTCATAGCCGCCTTGCGGAAAAGCCGCAGCCGGCGGAATATACCCAAATCCCAGATCGCCGTATGCCGCCATGGCTAAAAACAGATCGGGGCACATTTTCCTGGCTGCAATCTGATATTCGACCAACAACTCTCCCGGCATAAAAAGAATACGCGCTTTATCGCCGACCGTCAAGCACTGTAAATCGACTTTTTTTCCCTTACGGTACCGTTCCCAAAGCACCTTGCCTGCCTTTACCGAGTCCAGCGGTAAAGAAACAGGTTCGACACTCCAGTGAATGTTGGAAATTGTAACAGGGCTTCGGTTGGTATTTTCCCACGCCCGTTTCATCCCGTCGGCAACCCTTCTGGCTAAAATACCCCGGTTTTCATGAGAACCGTCGTTGTATTTACCTGCCCCCACATTCGCGCCGGCGCCCGTAAAATAAACCTGCAGAGCGTCCGGCATATCTAACTGACGGTAAAAACGGGCTATGCCGGGGTAGTCGGGACTGGGCACGCCGGTGCCGTAATAACTTTGCGGATGGGTGGCGTAGAAGTTCAGCACGGCAACCGGTTTATCTTCGTTCCAGAAGCTCACTGCAGACAGTATGGGGTCGATCAATCCTTCGGGTTCGGCGCGTAATGCGGAATCCTTGCATGCCGTCCAGCGCATGGCTTTCACCTTGCCGTCGGATCCGAGAATCCGCCGGTTGGAGGCCACCTTATACACCTGCGCTTCCCCAAGACCAACATGTGTGACCGGAACGGTATTTTCGAGAGATTTGACTACGGCCATCTCAAGACGATGGATAACGGATAAAGCAAAATTGTCGTTTAAATAATCATCGGGATAAGGGGCGTCGTGCTGGTGTACCACGTGGACGGCCACCCGTTCGGGTGTGGTTCCCGCGGCCCGGGCAAGCGACCGCCTGAACTCGTCGTGGCAGTCGTTCGCGATGCCGAGCCAGTCCAGGGAGACCAGGACGATCGGTTCCCCCGTTCCGGACAGGACGATTCCTTTTGCCCGGAGCCCCAGATCCCACGTATTTACTACAATTCCATACGGCATTTTATAACCGACGGGAGGGGTGATGTCGATATCAAAGACAGCGACCTGCAGTCTTTCCGTTACCGGGTTGTTCCGCACACGGTTTACGCCTCGAGCCGATTCGGGGAAGAATGAAAGGTACAGGGCCAGGAGCAGGAAGATGGCGATAGCCGATACAATTTTTTTCATGGTTGTTTGTTTTTTATCTGTTCGGCATTGCGATATACCTTTTCGATGGCGGATGCTATGTTCTTCATGTCCGACCGGGAACCCAGCAGTATGTTCTGCGGGATCCAGACCGCCAGCTCGTTGCATAATTTTTCGTTCATCGGACACCTGTTCTCGTGAGCGTATCTGCCGTAATCCAGCCGTTCAGCCGGATAGAATTTCCGGTAATATTTGCTTTCAAAAGCATTCTTCAAATAAGGCATCCTGTTTAATTCCGTGTATCCGCCGGAGCAGGGAACACCCTCGGCATGCAATGCTTCCATAAATTTGTTCCGGGGTAATTCTTTGAATTCTTCTTTATGATACAAAAACGGAAACAGATGAAAAGCGGCTTTCGTAACATTCTTGTACAGTTTATAGGGTGTGATGCCCGGGATTTTACCGATCAGAGATTTAAGATATTCTGCATTTTGGTTCCTTATTGTGGTCTGCTCTTCCAAACGTTCGAGCTGTGCCAGCCCGATGGCCGCCTGATATTCGGTTATGCGTAGTTTTGTTCCGATCATCACGGTACCGGCACCTATTTGACCGGCCGTGGAGCCGTAAGGATTACCGTAGTTGTGATAAGAGAAACAGCGATCCATAAATTCATCGTTGTCGCTAATGATAGCTCCTCCTTCACCCATGGGCATGTTTTTGGA
>NZ_CALNAT010000250.1 GCF_937873925.1 uncultured Proteiniphilum sp.
CTGGCAATAAAGGCTCTGTGGGATAATGAACTCACTTACTGGCACGGTACCGGACACGGCATCGGACATTTCCTGAATGTCCACGAAGGGCCTCAAAACATCCGCCTGGAAGAAAATCCGACCCAACTCAGGCCGGGAATGGTTACTTCCAACGAACCCGGGATATATCGCGCCAATCAATATGGTATCCGCATCGAGAACCTGATTGTGACACAGGAATACAAAAAGACCAAAGAATTCGGCACTTTCTATAATTTTGAGACTATCACGCTTTGTCCCATCGACACCAAGCCGATCGCAAAAAAACTGCTCACCAAAAACGAAATCAAGTGGCTCAACAATTATCATAAAATGGTATACCGGAAACTCAAAAGGTATCTGAACGAAGAGGAAAGAATATGGTTAAAGCGTAAAACAAAAGCCATATAATTCAACTTATGAGTATGGATTTCAGATTTAAGATTTTGAATTCCCAGGTTCTGAATTCTGAGTTCCAAGTTCCAAGTTCTAACAACAAACTTCCGAATTATGCCCCTTATAAAATCAGTTCGCGGTTTCACACCCGAAATCGGCGGAAATACCTATCTGGCAGACAATGCCACTATCATTGGAGACGTGATCATCGGCCGCGATTGCAGCATCTGGTTCAATACCGTGCTGCGCGGCGATGTGAACTCCATCCGTATCGGAGACCGGGTAAATGTACAGGACGGTACGGTCATTCACACATTGTACCAGAAATCGGTATCGGTCATCGGCAATGATGTATCCATCGGCCATAATGCGGTCATCCACGGCGCTGAAGTGAAAGAGGGTGCGCTTATAGGGATGGGCGCCATCGTACTCGATCATGCGGTGGTTGGTGAAGGCGCCATTATCGCTGCCGGCTCCGTAGTACTCAGCGGTACGCAGGTAGAACCGGGCAGCATCTATGCCGGTGTACCGGCTAAATTTGTGAAGAAGGTCGATCCGGAGCAATCCAAAGAGATGAACCAGAAAATAGCAAATAACTATTTAATGTATGCAAGTTGGTTTAAAGAGGAGGAAAACAAATAGAAACAGTAAAAATAAACCCACGGGAAATTGATGATTAAAATTCTTTCCCGACAGGTGAATTATAAAACGAGGGTGAAACCGTCTTCTAAGATCAGGCATTCACCCCTCGTTCTTTTATATCGAAGCAGTAGGTTAATCTTTTAACACACAGGAAATATACTCATTCCCGTTAGAATCCGTCAATACGGCAGGTTGATCGGCTTTTGTCAGGGATGCACTCTTCATCGGTCGTAATTCGTAGATATGTACCGGGTTATATTTCATGGTCCAGAGGAAGGGGAACAGGAAAAACAGCCCACCGACAATGGCTCCCACATCAACTGTTTCATTTCTCTCAAGCACGGTATGCAACGTTTCATATCCCTCCAACTCTAAGCGGACAGCCGTCGAACTTCCCACAATTTTGGTATCGGAATAAGAATAAGGAGTAACTCCCTTGTATTCTCCATTCATATACACTTTTGCCCCGTTCGGTTCCGATTGAATCAACGTAGTGCTGGAGCAACTGGCAAATAACACTGCAACCGCCAGTAACATCGCGGCAGTTCTCATAAAGATAGATTTTTGTGTCATATTAATTTTTTTAATGTTAATAATTCCTCAAAGGTATAAAATTTTTATTATTCCTTTAACAAAACCCCTTAACCTTAAAAATATTTTTTATTCATGTTTATTAACTTTATTCAAGCAGCGTTTATTGATTTTGTGCATCTTAAATAATAAATACATTTTATGAGTGAATATTTCCATTAAGCTAAATGTTCCGTATTGCCTTTAGTATAAACAATAACAATTTTAATTATGAAGAACCCCTTATTATTGCTACTCCTGCTTGGTTCCTTGTCATCTGTTAAAGCGCAACAATCTTCCCATTTCCGGATCGGAATCGAATATGGTACGTTTGAGATGGCGGGGGAGATCGATGACCGCTGGGAATTTCGTCAAACCCAAAGTCGTTACCCCGTTCAGGAAAGTTATTCCGGAAGTGAAAACGCCATAGGCGAAGGGGAGGCTCATTATGCGGGTTTAAAATCGGAACTTTCTATGTGGGACGACCGGCTCACGCTCGCGTCGGGATTACGCTACACCCACATAAACGAGCGGATCTCCCCCTCAAGAGGTCCCCAACTTTATCTGTTCCATCCGTCGGAGCAGGGGGTTGAACTTTTTCGCATTTACGGAATGAACGAATCTCTCGGCTATGTAAGCATTCCTTTAGAGGCGGATATACTATTATGGGGACGACTCAGTAATTGGCAAGGTTACGTGAAAGGGGGCATACAGGCAGGAATGAAAGTACATGGGAGCACGGACCTTGATTTTGTTTCGAAAGAGATGGAAAAGTACCAAGATGAAATACTTGCCGCAGCCGGAAAAGCGCCATCCGACTTTTTTTCGAATGCCTATGCCAGTATCGGATTACGCCTTATCCTTAACAACGGGATCCGTTTATCGATCGAAGGCGTATTTCCTCCGGTTTTTCTCACAAAAGACAATTTCTCGCTGCTTACCTCTCAATCATTCGGGGGTGTACAGTTTATGATCTCAACCCCGGTCAATCTCTTTTCAACAAAGTAAAAAAGTTTAAAAAGTTTCAATCATGAAGTATATCAATCTCTTTTCCTTTATGCTTATCCTTGTCATCGCGGCAGGATGCGCACGTGATTTTGATTACCGCATCTCCAACTCGGTATTTATTGAAGACGGCGAGAATCCCGGGCTTCCCATCTATTCGGAAAAAGGGTACAACAGTTTCGGGGTCTATTGGGAATTAACACCATTAACGACTGAACAACTCCATGATCCATCAAAAATAGTAGTAAAAAATGATTCATGCCATATCCATCTCTCCGGATCTATAGGCCAGACCTCTCACACGTTGGTGATATCCCTTCCGGAGTATATCCCCGGCGCTTTTACGGAGTTGCTCTCCCTGAACAATAAAAACTTCAACTTGACCGGACCGGAGTGTGCGATCTCCCTGCTTTCCGGCGCTTATCCAAGAAAGTTGAAAATCCTGGAGGGAACGTTTACGATTAAACGAGCACAGAACATGTATGTGGATAAGGAAATGGAAAGTGTGATCTTATCCGGTATATTTTCATTTAAAGCAACCGTAGACGACATACCGGTAACATTTTCCAACGGACGGTTCGATATGCGGTTCGGAGATGAGAATTTCTTCTACCTGCAAGAAGAGGATTGAGGCACGAACTTCACGAAAACGAAAGCCGGAATTCCTTATCTCTCGTGTGCCGTTCCTTTCCGGTTGGCTGCTACCATTTTATAGAGCTGGTCGTTGGGACGTATCTTTTCATTGGTTTTGATGGAGAAATGGTTTCCTTTTACCGCTTCAGGAACAGCGACCAGGTCCACCCTTATATCATCGGCGGTAACAAAGACGGCACCGGTGGTAGGCCCGGTGATCAGTAATTCGTCTCCCGGTTTGACCGATTGTGTCTCCACCAGGAACTCCGTTACGCCGAGCTTTCCAAAATGCTTGACGGCTTTCCCTACATACACCTTTCGTTTTGTGGCTCCCGATCCGTATCGGTGCGTCCACTCTCCCAACCGTTGTCCGAGATAATAGCTATCCCAGAATCCGCGGTTGAAGACGGTGGCGAGGCGTTCGTTCCAGTTGTTTATCTTCTCTTTCGTATATGTGTCGTTGCAATATGCCTGTACCGCCTCTTTGTAGCATGATACCACCACCCGCACATATTCCGGCCCCCTGGCACGTCCTTCGATTTTGAACACCCGTACCCCGGCATCCATCATCTTATTCATGAAATGGATGGTCTTGAGATCTTTGGGAGACATGATATATTCATTATCGATCTCCAGTTCTATCTCGCTGTCCCTGTCCTTCACAATATACCCCCGGCGGCAGATCTGGTTGCACGCGCCCCGGTTGGCAGAAAGGTCTTTTTCGTGCAGGCTGAGGTAACACTTCCCCGAAACCGCCATACATAAGGCGCCGTGCGAGAACATCTCGATGCGGATCAACTCTCCCGACGGCCCTTTGATCTGCTGATCTACGATATCCCGATAAATAGCGGTCACCTGATCCATATTCAGCTCGCGCGCCAGCACCACCACATCGGCGAACTGCGCGTAAAACTTCAACGATTCGGTATTGCTAATATTCAACTGGGTCGATAGATGCACCTCCACCCCGATACTCCGGGCATACATCAACACCGCCACATCGGCCGCAATGACGGCCGAAAGGTTCGCCTCCTTCGCAGCATCCACGATCTTCCGCATCAGTTCCATATCGTTGTCGTAGATGATGGTGTTGACCGTAAGATAACTCTTTATATTGTGATCGCGGCAGATACCCGCAATATTGTGCAGATCGGCAATGGTGAAATTGTTGGAAAATCTGGCGCGCATATTCAATCCTTCGATACCGAAGTAGACAGAATCCGCCCCGCCCTGGATAGCCGCCGTAAGCGATTCGTAGGACCCTGCCGGCGCCATTATTTCATAATCCTGAATAGATTTCATACGACAATATTTATTTTTAACGCCAAGGTCGTATGGAACTCGTTATTGTCATGTTCCCGGATGAGAACGGTTCTCTTGCTCGTTTCATTACTTTGCTATGACTTACAGGCACAAAAGTACAAAAAAAACGGATGCATCCATTATGAATACATCCGCACTACCGGCCATCACTTCCGGTTTTTATGATTTTTTCAGTAGCACTTCCTCAATAGCCTGTTTGAAAGCGTCTTTCGGAAGCGCTCCCTGTGCCATCTGCGGCGCTTCGCCCATCGGACAGAAGAGCAAAGAAGGGATACTCCGGATACCGAATTCGGCTGCCAGTTGTTGTTCCGCTTCAGTATCCACTTTGTAGATATAGATCTCTCCGTCATATTCGTTGGCGAGTTCTTCCAGAATAGGAGCGATCATTTTACAGGGGCCGCACCAATCCGCGTAAAAGTCAATAATACACGGCTTGTCGCCCAGATAGACCCATTGATCGGGATTTTTCTCGAAGTTGGCCACTTTCTGCAAAAAGTCGGCTCTGGTTAAATAAATTGTTTTTTTTGATGTCGTTGTTGTCATACTATTTTCTGTTTTTGTTACGTTTGTTTCCTGATTTGTTCCCGCATCGTTTGAAGCGGTTTTCCGGTCGGCACTGTTACATGAAGGCAGTATAAATACAAGGGCTGCTGCCGTTATTAAGAGATTTGTTTTCATATGATTACTTTATTTTTAACATGAATATGTATGGAACTTTTTCGTTAGACAGGAACAGAGTAAACTTATTTACTTTGTCGAGTGCAGCACTATTTCGAAAGCTGTAGGAGCAGAGACCAAATTTATTAGAACTATGCCACAGCGAGAAACAGTAGAATAAATTCAAAAAGTCTAACTTTAGGGAACGGGAATGATCAGCTAATTTAACGATTTATCGATCTGTTGATTTGTTGTCAGTAATTATCAAATCGGCACATCCTTACCTCATTAAATCGACTTACATAGACGTTTCAGCGTTCATTAAAAAATTAGTCATTTTCTCTGAAATTATTTTCTGATATTTCCTCTACTTTCTTTGGTTTTTTATCGCCTGAGAAGAGATCGAAAAGGAGATAACCGACCAGCGCTCCGTAGATCATCATCCTGTAAGGGTTGGAGGTGATGGGGCAGGTCCCGCTTACACACCCCACGTAGTGATAATAGAGATATCCTACCAGGATTCCCGTTAATACTCCCATGATCCTCAACCAGTGTTTCTTAAAAAAATCTTTCATATAACCCTATTTTAAAACTTATAACTAAAAGTCCGGAGTTCTTTATGCTTCTTTGTCCCTGCAACTCATAATACATTTCAATACATTCGAAAAACGTTTATCGCTGAGAGAATAAAAACTGTTCTTTCCGTTTTTACGGCACCGCAGTATTCCTTTTGCCCTCATATCGGTCAGATGATGCGATAGCAGCGATTGTTCACAATCCATCTGATCCATCAACTCCGTTACCGACTTTTCACCCGCCTGAGAAAGCTGCATAACGACACACAAGCGGGTCTCATGGGCCAGCGCTTTCAGAATATATGCCGCATCTTCGAATTGAGAACGGTCTATTTTATTTCTTTCCAATTCAACTGTCTCTTTTTCCATTTCCATTGTATTGAAAAATTAATCAACATATGAACATATATTCATCTATTTTTGTTCGCCAAAAGTATAACATTTTTTCCGTTCTACCGTTTTTTTATACGATTATTTGATCGGACGAATGGATGAATAAAGGTAATATGTTAAAGAATTCTGATATAATAAGTCAGTTTTGCCTCGATCAATCGGAAGGCTGAACGGGAGAAATAGGCATTATCACTTCGCCGGCTGGTAAAGATATCACCTAATCCGAAATAGTAACGCCCTTCCAGAGCAAAATCACCGATCCCGGTTTTGAACGCCATTCCCACTCCTCCTACCAATCCGTAATCCACCCGCGTCAGTTCACTCGTAGAACCATACTGCACCCCGATTCTC
>NZ_CALNAT010000251.1 GCF_937873925.1 uncultured Proteiniphilum sp.
TACTCGATCTTTGGAGTTTCTTTAGATTCGTTAGGATAATCCAGTTAGATCCGTCAGAGTTTTATTAGAGTTTATCTTGATATTTTGATATTTTCATTTTTTTGTTGATGTATCTTGTTTCTGATCATTCGTCAATGAAAAACTACCGTTCATCACAATAATTTTGCCTCGCTGACTTCGGAATATAGTTTTGTCTAAAAAAAGATGAAACGAATAATTTTGATTTTTGCGCTCTGTTTTGTTGTTTTTCTGAAGCTTAATGCTCAAACCGGTCAGGTTGTATTGTCGGGCGTTGTAGAGGACAATAAGGGTGTGGCGCAGGAAAATGCTACTTTGTTATTATTGAATGCTGCTGATTCTTCGTATGTCTCTGGTACGGTGACGGATTTGTCCGGTAAATATAACTTCCTTGATGTACCGCGCGGTCGTTATTTGTTGGAAATAGCCATGTTGGGCTATGTAAAACAAATGAGGCCAATATTGATTGAAGGTGGGAAGAAGCAGATCCTCTCGCCAGTAGTTATGGAAGAAGATGTGCATATGTTGCCCGATGTGGTGGTTACGGCTGAGAAAAAACAGATAGAACTGGAGGCAGGGAAAACGGTTGTTAATATTTCTTCTTTGCTGGCGGCGTCCAAGAGCAACGCGTTTGATGTGCTGAAGAATATTCCCGGTGTCCTGGTGCGTGAGGACGGTTCTATCTATTTGTACGGGCAAGCGGGAGTGAATGTGCTGATAGACGATAAACTAACTTATTTGTCCGGGGAAAATCTGGCGAACCTGCTCAGGTCTATTCCGTCCACTTCGGTGGACAAGATTGAACTGACCACACATCCGTCTTCCCGTTACGATGCGTCCGGTAATTCGGGTTTGATCAATATTCAGACCAAGAAAGTGAAGATACAGGGAGTTAATCTTTCGGTCTATTCTAATTATCAACAAGGAAAGCGCGCAAAAGGATATGAAAGCATAAACTTCTCCATGCGTGGGAACAGATTGAATTTCTATACAGACTATTCCTATAATTGGGGCAAGAACTATATGGATATGGTTTCAGAGAGATATTATCCTCTGACTGAAAGTCAAGAGTCGGATATATTGACACTACGAATGACCGCCGACCGGCAAATGCGTCATAAATCTCATTTTATACGTAGTGGAGCAGGCTATGAATTGTCTGACCGAATCACATTGGATGCTTACATTACGGCAAACTGGTACGAGTGGGGAAAGCATGAAACTACTGATTCGAGGTTTTTTATTTCTTCATCAACTGAGGATTCATTACGAATAACATGGAATGTGTTAAAGGTTAAACATTCGAATTTTACCGGTGGAACAAGCTTGCTATATGCTTTCAGAGAAAAAGGAAAGTGGGATGTTTCTTTCGATTTCCAGCGTTTTGGAAGAGAAAATAACCAATCGCAAAGTAGTCGTTTTGAAACATCTTCCACAAGTATGGACAACGATTTGCTAACCGGAAATATGGATGGCGATATTGATATTAACACCGGACAAACAAATATTACCTATCCACTTTCCGAACGGACAACTTTAGATGCAGGTGCGAAAACAGCCTTTATCTCTATTGGCAGTACAGCATTGTATAGGAACTACTATGACGATGAATGGATGAATAATACACAGTTGAGTAATAGTTTCTTTTATGATGAAAACATCAATGCGGCTTATGTAAAATTGAAAACGACTATTTTGCCGTCTTTATCTGTTGATGCCGGATTACGTTTAGAGAATACGAATGTCAAAAGCCGGCAAACAGACTTAACCGAAAAAGGAGATTCGCTTTTTTCAAATCACTACACAAATCTGTTTCCCAATCTGATTACCCAATATAAATTATCCGAAAATCATTTATTATCATTCATGTATGGTCGCCGCATTAACCGACCAAATTACAGGGATCTAAATCCTTTTACTGAAATAAATGACACCTATACACGTGAACAGGGAAATACAGAACTCAAACCCGAATTCTCCGACAATTTTGAATTGTCATATTTCTTCAGACAACAATATGGGCTTAACCTTCAATACAGCCGTCGGACAGACCCTATAGCCAAGAGTTATATCATAAAAGAAAATCAACTTATTATTGTTACCCCGAAAAATTTGCAGACAAACCATGCCTATCGGGTTCGTTTGTCTTTGAATAATATGAAGCCTTTTTCCTGGTGGACAATACATGTAAACGGGACATTGACATACAACCGGTTTAATTGGGCGTTAAACGACACGGAAGAAGTCAATGAGGCTCTGACACCTATGGTACATGTTAGTAATCAAATGAGTTTACCCTATGGGTGGACAGCAGAGATAACAGGATTTTACAACGGACGGATGGCAGAAGGACAGGCACGCGTACATCCTCTTGGCCAGGTTTCAGCCGGAGTCAGAAAAAACATATTTAAGAACAAGGCCTCTGTTCAGTTCAGTATTGATGATATCTTTGCGACAAACCGTGTGCATATTGATTTGGTTGGATCAACAAAAGGCTGGTACAAGGAGAAAACGGATACCAGGATGGCAGGCGTGTTATTTATCTGGCGCTTCAATTCAGGAAGTGCAACAAAAGATTCACGACAAAACAATAGGTTAGAAGAAAGCAAAAGATTAAATTTGTGATACTGATGAATATAATAAAGAAAGATACCTTTTTCCGGTGGGTGATGCCCTTCTTCCTTGGCGTCGTGATGTTTAACGCACTGCGGGCAGTTACCGACCTGACCAAGAACGAAGGTTTCTGGACCGGTTCTCTTAGCCAGCATATTGTGTCGCAGTTGGTTGTAATCGGTATATGTTATGCTTTTGATATTATCTGGGGCCTTCGGTTTCTGAACAGGAAATATGATATACCGAAACGAGGTTTGTTTCAAAATGAATACCTTAAAACGTTCATATCGCTATTTGTCGGGCTAAACGTGGTGATGTTTATTGGAGAGCGTATCGGCGTTCTCTATATGGGTAATGGGATTATTGATTACATGATTGCCAATGTAATATGTATTCCGATTGCTCTACTTTATTATTCCATGGTACGGAGCGATATGATAAACAATAATTTCATTGAACAAGCCTTGCTGTTGGAGAAGGTTCGGAATGAAAACTTAGACACCGAACTCAAATACCTGAAAGCCCAATATCATCCTCATTTTCTGTTTAATGCTTTGAATACGATTTATTTCCAGACAAAGGAAGAGGAAGCCCGTAAAAGTATTGAGCTATTGTCCGAACTGTTACGTTATCAGTTATACAATGTGAACAAGATTGTAACGGTCGGAGAGGAAATCAGCTTTATACAATCTTATATTAGTTTTCAGAAGCAGCGAGTCAGCAAACGCCTGCAACTGCAAGCCGATTACGATTCTTTTTTGTCCGAACAGAAGATACATCCCTTACTGTTTCAGCCTCTTCTGGAGAATGCCTTTAAATATGTAGGAGGGGAGTATCGGATTTGGTTATCCTTTAAGCTCGAAGGAGAAGCGATCTGTTTTACGTTGGAAAATTCAATAGCCGACCTGAAGGATGAAGAAAAAAGAAAAGAAGGCATAGGCATTGAGAATCTGAAAAGGAGGCTGGAACTTTTGTACCCCTCGGCACACGAATTAAAGCTGACTCAGACAGTAAATACATATTCGGCCGAATTACGGATTAAACCCGAAAAAGATTGATATGGAAATAAAATGTATTATAACAGATGATGAACCGACTGCCCGTGCCGGACTGACCGAATACGTGGATAAGATTGACTTTCTGACTTTAGTCGGTGAGTGCGAAGATGCTATTCAACTGAATAATATGTTGAAGACCGTACAGCCGGACTTGCTCTTTCTGGATATTGAGATGCCTTATATGTCCGGCCTCCAGCTATTGTCGAGTCTCCGTAATCCCCCTAAAGTGATTATCACCTCTGCATATGATCGTTATGCAATAGATGGATATGAGTTAGATGTGGTCGATTATCTTTTAAAGCCTATTTCGTTTGACCGTTTTCTGAAAGCTGTCAATAAGGTGCATAACCTGATTGGGCAAGAGCAACATGTTGATGACCAGAAGCATATTTTTGTAAGGACAGATAAGCAATTAAAGAAGGTGGTCCTAAATGACATCCTGTTCATTGAGAGCATGGAAAATTATGTTTTGATTCATACAGCAGGCTCAAAAGAAGTAGTTCGGATGGCATTGAAACAATTACTTGATATCCTACCGCAGAAAAACTTTTTGCAAGTGCACCGTTCTTATATTGTCAATACGCATCACGTGCAGGGTATTGATGGCAATACATTGGTTATTGGTCAGTATAAAATCACTGTCGCCCGTAATTTGAGAGATCGGGTGTTCGATATACTATTGTCATGTAGATAAAGAAGATGGTGCATCAAACCATAAAATAACGACACTATCCCCTGAAGTGTGTAAGTAGTAAATGAAGGGTCTTTTTAAAAAAGTGGAGAAACCCTTATCACTTAAATCCAGAATAGCTGTAACTTATTCAGTAAGCATGAGTCAAGGTCAATACACATGAAATACTCTTATCCGTTGCTTTGAAATATCTTCCAGCTATACTTTCGTTAATTCTTCAAGCAATGCTCTCCTGTTCTTATATTGGATTCTCAGATCCCCGATCAGTTTATCAACTATCTGGCTGCCGCCTAATTTTTTCATTCTCCGCATATAACGGCACGCATCTTTATAGTGCGACCGTCCTATATTATTCTCAACAAAAGACCGGAGTTGAGTGTCATAAAGAGTTACCAGTTGCTCCGGATATAAAGCACCCAAATGTTTTTCCGCAGCTTCTATCCGGGATAAGGTGGTATTTTTCTGCAACAGGGATAGATACCGCTCCCAATATTCTTCCCAGATATAGAAAGAAGCAAGCTTCTCATAATCCACCCACTTCCCTTTTTTGAAAATCTCAGCAATTATATTTTCAAGGTATTTATCCCATGAGTCAGCAGGGATTGTCTTTTTTAACAGGTCATAGTAATATTTCAGCGATTGGGAGTATCCATTCCTATTCATTACGAAATAGCGGGCCAGGCGAATTGTATTTTCATTGTCACCCCGCTTCTGGTAGATATCCAATTGGTATTCCCTCCATTTGTCGGCTAATCCGCTGAATTCTTTGTCGTCTTTTGCGATGCCGTCATGCGTTAATTCAAGCGCATATTGATAATCTTTTGCCCTTATTGCTTCCCCGATCAGCTTTTCTCTGAAATCGGGATTGGAAATATTTTCTTTCAGATATTGTATAACGGCCCCTTCGCTTTCCGTTTTTAACAACAGTTCCTGCATCAATTCCTGTGCCTTCCTGTAATCCCAGTCCCAACTTTTTCCGGTGGGTTTGATCTTATTTATAATTGCTTTGATTTGTTCCTTCTCCTGAGAAGTTTTCAACAGACGGATCGCAAAAGATATCAGATCAAATTTCCAGTCCCAACCGTCTAATTTTCCACTCCCATAGGTAGTGACAAGTTGATTAAAAATATCAATACGCAATGATTCATCCATATTTTCATCAACAAGCGTGTCAAGAAGCCTGATAGCCTCTTCAATACAGCCTCCGATATAACCGCCACTGTCATCAGCAGAGTTCAACACTGGTGTGACCTCTTCCAATACAGCAAAAATAACAGATAAAGCATCTTTGTATTTTTTGTTTTCAATATTTCTCCTGGAATCATCTAACATCTCAGACACAGCCCTACTGAATTCTCCCACCTCCCGATATGCAATGAAACCATACTGACCCGAATAAACATCGGCCAGGTCTTGAATCTGGCTTTTATAAAACTCTTTGGATGCAGAGGCCGGAGCATTAATGTAGGCAAATTTTGTAAGGAATCGAAACCTGAATTCTTTATCGCTTTTACAAGCCTGCCGGATAAAACCTTTTAAATCATTATCGGACAAGGCCGTCAGGATTTCTTCTATTTGTTCGGGTATGGTTTCCTTCTTCGGTTGAGAACTTGTGACGGATATTTTTTTCTTTGACACCGGTATATTGTCAATATCGATATAATCCTTTTGTAAATAAAAAAGAGTTGCTGCTATATGCTTGCATACCGGTCCCATATCATACGGGCAATCGCATCTATAATCTTCTACGATCCCATTTCTTATAGTCAGATTGACTGTGTAATCCTCCGATCCTTCAACCGAAGCTTCATACTCTCCTGCACCAAGCTCTTCTATATGGCTGATATGTCCCTCCCTATAATATTGGAGACCTCGTTTCAGGATAATTTCATCTATTTGATGTTCAAATTCGGATAATGATATTTTCATATTTTTTTTCAGCCTGATTGGCAAAAATGAGAAATTCAATCATTTCTTTCACTTTCCATATTTTCATGGAATAATTGTTTTAAATGATCATACAAATGCCTTTATTGATTTCGTTACCATCGTAAGGTTCAGGTAGCGCTTTTTTCCCAAGTTATCTTATATAAAGCATGCAATATTGAATATTTATTTCCTTATTATAAGGAAGATTTTCAATCTTTATTTCCTTTTTGAGAGGACAAATATAAAAAAAGAAATAAAGAAGAAAGAATAAAGTTTATATTGAGCCACTGGCGGTTGTTGACTGTGGACTACCGGGTGTATGATGATGCAAAATCAGCTATATTTGGTATATAATATTAATTACTAGACTTATGTATACCAATATACTTTAGTAGCGTATTAACAAAATCACTCCGCGAATGTTGTCCAAAGAGTTAAGGGGATCTGGAGGTAAACGGTATTGTGACAAGAACGGTTTAGTTCTCCTCCGGCATCATTAGCAAAGGCGATAATCGTATTTACAATTAGCACATAGCAATGAATAGAAACTAATTCCCACATTAGCATATTGGCTTACAAGTTTTTAAAAATTATTTCATATCTTTACGCCATTATCGGATAAAGTGACTATACTGAACGAACAATAACGAATGAAATTTATTCAAGACATATTAGCGGACACTTCTCACAGGCCTTTTGAACTTCCGGATGGTCCATGGATTTATTATCAAGAGTGGAACAATGCATTATTTTTACATTGGACAATCCCATTTGATATTTTAAGAAAATGCGTTCCTTCGGATTTACTCATCGACACCTTTGAAGGCAACTGCTACATTTCCTTAGTCGCTTTTACGATGGAAAAAACCAGACCTAAGTTTTTACCCTCAATTGATTATATATCTAACTTTGACGGAATAAATTTAAGGACATACATAGACCACAATGATAAAAAAGGAGTTTATTTTTTGAGCATTGGAGCAGGAAAATCACTTTCATCATTTATTGCAAAAACAATATCAGGACTTCCCTACGAAAAATTTAATATCAATCGGACGAACAAAACCTATTCCTCAAATAATATCCGAAGAGATTTTACCTTTAATGCAGAGTTTGAAATTAAACAGGAATTAGATCATAAAACGGAACTGGACAAGTGGTTGACAGAACGCTACTGCTTGTATCTTGACAAGGATAATAAAATTTACCGTTACGATATTCATCATAAAGAATGGACATTGAAGAACGTAAATATTAAGACACTAAACTTAAGTTACAAAATTGGCGACGTACATTTTGCGGACCACCCACCCACCCTGTCACACTATTCAGACGGAGTAAAAGTAATTGGATGGAGACGACAGAAGGTATAAAATCAATTACCCATTCAACTCGTACGCTTCGTAGACAGATTTTAGTTTATAAAACCCATTCTCTTTTAAATAGTTGCGGATACCAAGGATTCTTATTATCTGTGTAATTGCGTAAAAACACATAATACATACGATTTAACGGTATCAATTATGGATATAAGCACAATTATATAACAAATTATTTGAGAAATAGATGAAATAACAAAATAAAATCTGATGGTGATCCTGATAAAACGTAAACATCAGAGATTTTGAAAACTGGAAATTCGATAGAATTTTGTATCTTTGAAAAAAATAATCGAGTTATGAAAACGGCATTACAATTAGAAGTAACATTTGATCAAGTTTTATCTTTGGTAAAACGCTTGCCGAAAAAAGATAAAATAAGACTCACCAAAGAGTTAGAAAAAGACGTTATCGATACAAAATTGACAAAACTTCTTAAATCATTCAAAACAAATGACTTGGATTTAAGTGATATTGACAGCGAAGTTGAAAGCGTAAGACAAGAAATTTATGAAAAGCAAAACGGTTAAAGTCATCTTTGACACCAATGTTTGGATTAGTTTCTTGATTGGAAAACGATTGTCGAAAATTAAGCGACATATTTCCGACGGAAGTATTTTGATTGTTACCACAGAGCAACTTTTATCAGAAATCAAGATTGTTACAAGCAGGGAAAAGCTTAAAAAGTATTTCCCAAAAGAAAGCGTTAAAGAACTGATTGAACTTTTAGAAACAATCGCTGAAAAAGTAGAGATAAAACCTACACATTTTATCAATCGAGACCCGAAAGACAATTTTCTGTTGGATTTGATTGATTACTCAAAAGCAGATTATTTGGTTACAGGAGATAAAGATTTGTTGGAACATAATCCGTTTAAAACAGCAAAAATCTTAAATCCGACCGAATTTGAGAAAGAAATTGAAAAAATACCGACCCGCTAACATCGTAATTTTATAGCTGTAATTTAAAACGTGTATAATCCCGATTTTAATTATGTCGAATTCGACATAATTAAAAGTCAGGCTGGTCTGAATAGTTTAGAGTCAGTGTAAAATACTTAATGGAAAACAGATGCAGGTGCTTCAGGATATAGAAAGTCGTAAAGTTCTAAAATAAAAAAAGAGGGCTAATAACTCATTAAAATTTGTAAACCAGACATAAAGATACATATTCCTTATTCCCTTTACCGCGGGGAACGACAATTGGGACGTAGAGTGGCATAATGCACAATATGGCAATGTGGGTAAATTCAGAATTCTTCGTCGTCCATCATGGGCTCCTGGCGATCATTATTCCGGTTGCCATTCATATTGCCGAAAGAATAAGTAAGGGTCAGCCCGATGGTTCTTCCCGAGACCCTGAACATATTCTCCTGCTGGAATCCGGCGCCGGAAGTGACCGTAACCCTTCTCCGGGTCTCAAAAATATCGCGTCCGTTGAGTGTCAGATGCAATGCCCGGTTGAGGAATGACTTCCGGAAACCGATATCAACCGACCCGTTCGGCTTCATGTAACCCTGTGAGACGATCTGCCTGGAATTGTAATTTCCCGTAACCTGCATGGTGATGTCGTACGGCAGGGCAGCATTGGCTACGATGCGCCCGTTCCAGGAAAAATCGTCATCAGCTTCTCCCGTTACCGGCTCCTGTGCGCCGGGAGGAAGATAACTGAAACCGGAGAGGCTATTGTAATAGAGATTGAGGGTGGAAGTGAGATCCAGAAAACGGAACAGGTTGTTCTTGACAATGAACTCCACGCCCGCAGACTGTGTTTTCGCCACATTCGCATGCGTACTCATCAGGATGTTATCGGCGTTCAGATAGTTGATCCGCTGGATCACATCGGCCGTATTCCGGTAATACAGCGAAGTGGATAACATGTGATTATCCCAGCTTTTGATATAGTTCAGTTCCAGCGCATTGGAATATTCCGGCGTAAGGTACGGGTTACCGTACGTGATATTGGTGGAATCCATTACGTTCATGAAAGGGTTCAACTGCCCTCTGCGGGGGCGGGAAACCCTCCGGGTGTAATTCAACTGGAGTTCGTTATTCCCGGGTAATGTGTAGGATAGGAAAGCACTGGGATAAAGACTCAGGTAATCATTTTCATAAGGGGCTACCTTGCCATCTGTTTCGCCGTATGCCAGGGATTTGGTATCCATCCGGGTATATTCGCCTCTTAATCCCGTCTGGAATCCGAAGTTACCGATCCGTTTCGAGTAGGTGGCGTACAAGGCATGCACATCCTGGTTATACCGGAAGAAATTGTAAAGGTCCTCATCGAACACAGCGGATTCCCCGGTGGGTCCCGAAACGGTTTCCACCGGGCTTTCCGTCCTTGACAGATCTCCCTTGTAACCGGCTTCGACCTTGTTCTGCCGCCCGAATTCGGTGACATAATCGAGTTGTATCTCCCAGGACCTCGAATCATTGTCGGATTGCTGAAACTGGTAGGAACTGCTCTCGCTTCCATCGGCAAATTCGGACTCCTGGGTAAACCGGGATTCTTCCTCACGATCCATTGTATGGTAGGAAACGGTCAGATCCAGATTGCTCTTCTCACTGAAATCCCTTCTGTAATTGAATTCCACATTTCCCATCTTCATGGTGTTTTCATTCTCCGAAAGCCGGAAGCTCCGGACAAACGAACCCGGGACATTGCTGCTGTAATCCATGCTGTCGTCTTCCTTTTCAAAATCGAGCAATCCGAACGTATTGATACTGAAATGGTCCTTCGTGGTGAGATGATACGTGATACCGGCACGCCCGAAATAAGGCCATTCACGTTCTTTGTCGCTCCTGATCTGGTTAAGGTATGATTGTGTATTTCCGGAGCCATCGATATAATTACGGTATGTATACCCCTGCCCTTCCCTTTCGCGCACACGGTGACCGATATTCAGGTAGGATTCGAACTTTCCGCTGCTGTAATTGATGTTGCCGCTCATGTTATAGCCGTTGCGGGTATCTGCCCCGGCCTGTATGCTGCCGTAATATCCGGCTTTGCGATCCCGTTTCAGGACGATATTGATGATCCCGGCAGTACCTTCGGGATTATACCTGGCGGAAGGGTTTGTGATCAGTTCCACCCGTTCGATACTTTCCGCCGGTAGTTGTTCCAGCACCTGGGCACGGTTATCTGCCGACAGGCCGGATGCCTTGCCGTTTATCCAGATGGTTACACTGGCATTTCCGCGTAAAGAGATCTCCCCTTCGGGATCGACTTCCACCGAGGGGATATTTGCCAGCACGTCGCTGGCGGAACCTCCGGTGGATGCGATGTTCTGCGCAACATTAAACACCCGCCGGTCTATTTCGAACCTCATCTGGGATTGTATGCCTTCAATGACCACTTCATCGAGCATCTGCACATCTTCGGAGAGTTGAAGGGTCCGGAAATTGACGTCCGGCCGGGAAGCGGATATGGTGAATTTTCTTTCCAGCGTTGTAAAACCGATCATGGAAATGCGGAGAATGTAAGTGCCGTTCTCTATGTTATCAATCCTGAATTCACCGCTTTCGTCGGTCGGTACGCCTCCGACCAGGGCATTGGTACGGGCGTCCTCAACGCTGACCGTGGCATAGGAGAGATTTTCCCGCGTTCCGGCATCCACTACTTTTCCCCGGACGCTTCCCTGATTAGCCGAAAGAGACAGAAAATAAAATAACATCAAAAAGGATAGTAAAAATATTTTCATACGATTATTTCATTTTTTACATCAAGGTGTATGGAACTCGCAATAATCATGTTTAGGGGTGTAATGATGTTCATGCTCGTTTCATAGTTCTTTGTTCTGATTGATTTCACCTAAAAACATCTTCATTGCTACAAAATTGCAGCATATCGGCGTTCAACAAACCGCTTTTTCCGTTAAAACGAAAAAAACAGCGGTATGGACGAAATTATCAAAGCTTTAAATCCGGGTGTTTTTAAGAACGGGTCTGAGAAAATTCTTACTTTTGTAAAAAAGGATGCATTACGATGGAACTGATCACAAAACTGTCCAACAAACGTTTGATGATGCTGAGCCTGATATTCGGGCTGTTTATCGTTTATCCCAATATGGTCAAGCTATGGGGAAAGTACAGTGCTGAATACCTGGCGAATTTCGGTTTTTTTATATTCCGCTATCTCTTTTTCAGTTCATTGATCTGGATGCTGGTATGGACCAATATCCGGAAGATGGACCAGGCCCTTTTTTCCAGGAGAATCGCGGTTTCCGTCCTGTTGACGAGCGTGGCTTATGCTTTGTACGTTTCCATATCCAGGATTACCGATACAAACCTGGACCAGTTCAGCGGGTTGCTGATTTTCCAGTTTATCGTGATATGTGCGCTTTGCCTGTTGCTCGGTTATATTTATACGCTCTACATAAAACAGCGGGAAAAAGAACATGAAATCGAACAATTGAAACTCGACAACCTCCAGAGTCGCTGCGAAGCGCTGACGAACCAGATCAACCCGCACTTTTTCTTCAATTCGCTGAACGGATTAGCGGCATTGGTGCGCAACCGGGACAAGGAGACAGTTCTTGAATACATCAACAAACTGTCGAACGTATTCCGGTACATCCTACGGAGCGACAGGAAAGGGCTCGTGCAACTGGAGGAGGAGATCGGTTTTCTGGATTCCTTCCGCTACCTGCAGGAAGTACGGTATGCCGACAAACTGTCGTTTGCGATAGATATCCCCCAGAACAAGCGCAACCTGCTGATACCGGCACTCTCCTTTCTTCCGTTACTGGAGAATGTGATCAAACACAACATGATCGACAGTGAGAATCCGATGGTGGTTTCCATTGCACTGAATGAACGGGATGAGCTGGTATTTTCAAATCCGATACAGAAGAAACTGAACCCGCCTACCGAAAGCGGGATAGGGCTTTCAAACCTGATCAGCCGTTTTTCACTGCTGCTTGACAGCGAGGTCAGGATTGAAACCGACGGCGGGATATTCCGGGTGTTCTTACCATTAAAGGAAAAGATCGTATGAAGGTATTGATCGTAGAAGATGAAACGGTTGCGGTCGACAACCTAAGAACCATATTGGCCGACCTTGCCCCGGAAATAGAAATCGCCGGAATTACTGAAAGTGTATCCCAAACGGTCCGATGGTTGGGAAAAAACCATCCACCGGACCTGATCTTCATGGATATCCATCTGTCGGACGGCTCTGCATTCAATATTTTTTCGGCTGTCACGGTAGAAATTCCCATTATATTCATTACGGCTTATGATGAATATGCGATCGAGGCATTCAGGGTAAACAGTATCGATTACATCCTGAAACCCATCGATCCCGTATATTTAAAACGGGCTTTGGATAAATACCATAACCTGGGTCGTACAGAAATTTACCGGTACTTGTCTAAAATGCCGGATCTGAGCCTTGTACAAGGCTACCCGGAAAGGCTCCTGATCCCTATTAACGATAAACTACTCCCTTTGTCGCTCGACCAGGTATCCTGTTTCTATACCTCGTCCGATGACACGAAGGTGTTTATGCGTAACGGGGAAAGTTACCCATACCGGAAAACGCTCGACAGCATCATGTCGACATTAAACCCGAAAGAATTCTTCCGGGCGAATAAACAATTTATCGTAGCAAAGAAAAGCGTGAAAGATATCACCATCTGGTTTGACAACCGGTTGTTACTGACCCTTGATACCGGAATCCCCGAGAGGATATATGTGAGTAAGAACCGGGCATCCGAATTCCGGCTATGGATTGTGGAATAACCATTTGGTGTAATACCTTTTACCTGTCATATACTGAAAGTACGCATTATCTTAGATCAAGGATATTATCAATTTCATCTTTCTTTAAAGCTCTTAGAGGATATGCCCGTTTTGTGATAAAATTCAATAGAATAACATAATAGTATGGAAATGATGATTAAGGTTAGTGACCTCTCCAAAATAGATATAATCTACAACTTTATACCAGATCAATTAAAATCGAAAAATTATAAAGAATATGAGTAAAATTTCAATGAAGAGAGTAAGCCGTGCCGTTTGAAAAAACTCTTATGGCAAATAAACTAAACATTAGACATTCTTGTTGTATTTCAGACGTGCATGTTTATGTTTAGCTTAACGAAAATGTTCAATTTCATCCGGCTATTTTCATGTCCGGCGCAGCTCAAACCGATAGGATTGCACCTCGTCCAATGAAAATAGTCTTTTAAAACCGTTTGTTTATCATGCCAGTACTCCATAACCGTATTTCCAACTCAGCGCTTAAATTGCAGATGTTGCAGGAAACCGAACCCCGCATTACGATATCGTTCTACAAATATTTCCGTATTGCTGACCCGCAACAATTCCGGGACAACCTTTACGCCCGATTCGACGCCATCAGGGTGTTCGGCCGCGTGTATATTGCGAAGGAAGGGATTAACGGGCAAATCTCCGTACCCGAAAGCAATAAAGATGCTTTCCGTGATATGCTGTATGCCGCCGACCGGGCGTTGAACGGCATCCGCCTGAACGTGGCGGTGGACGATGACGGCAAATCGTTTTGGGTACTACGCATGAAAGTACGCAACAAAGTGGTTGCCGACGGTATCGACAATCCGGCATTCGACCCTTCCAAAACGGGAAAGTACCTCAAAGCGCAGGAGTATAACGAAATCACGGAACATCCCGATACGATTGTCGTGGATATGCGCAACCATTATGAATACGAAGTGGGGCATTTTGAAAATGCGATTGAAGTACCTTCCGATACCTTCCGCGAGCAGTTGCCAATGGCAGTGGAAATGCTGAAAGAGCACAAGGACAAAAACATTGTGATGTACTGCACGGGCGGCATCCGTTGCGAAAAAGCGAGCGCCTATATGCTTTATAACGGATTCAAAAACGTGTATCATGTGGAAGGCGGCATTATTGAATACGTTCGCAAAGCGCGTGAAGAAAACCTTCCGGTGAAGTTTACCGGGAAGAATTTCGTATTCGACGAGCGGTTGGGCGAACGTATCTCGGAGGATGTGATTGCCCGCTGCCACCAGTGCGGTGCGCCCTGCGACATACATACCAACTGCAAAAACGAAGGTTGCCACCTGTTATTTATCCAATGCGGGAAATGTGCTGCGGGGATGCACGGATGCTGCTCCGACGAATGCAAACATGTGTTTCAACTACCCGAAGAAGAACGCAAAAAATTGCGAAAAGGGACTGACCGCGGACAAATGATTTTCAATAAATCGAGAAACAATCCCTTATTTATTTCCGCTCTATTTCCCGCAGGTTCCCCATCTTCTTTTTAGCCAGGAATCCATAGATATCTTCGAGGTGTCCGGTTACTTTTTGGTTGCCGAATTCGTACACTTTTTTCACCAAACCGTTCAGAAAATCGCGGTCGTGCGACACAACAATCAGCGTTCCGTCGAAATCGATCAGCGCCTGTTTCAGGATATCTTTGGTTTTCAGGTCGAGGTGGTTGGTCGGCTCATCGAGAATGAGCAGGTTTACCGGTTCGAGCAACAGTTTTATCATGGCCAGACGCGTGCGCTCGCCACCCGAGAGGACTTTTACCTTCTTGTCGATATCTTCCCGTCCAAACATAAACGCGCCCAGAATGTCCCGGATTTTCGTTCGGATATCGCCGACGGCAATATCGTCGATGGTCTGAAAAACGGTCAATTCCTCATCCAGAAGCGATGCCTGGTTTTGTGCAAAATAGCCGATTTTCACGTTGTGTCCCAATTGTAAATTCCCGCCGAAAGGGGTTTCGCCCATGATACATTTTACTAGCGTGGACTTCCCTTCCCCATTGCGGCCGACGAATGCCACTTTTTCGCCCCGTTCGATGGTGAAATCCACATCGTTGAAAATCAGTTTTTTGCCGTACGATTTGCTTACATTTTCTGCAGTAACGGGGTAGCTTCCCGAACGTGGAGCCGGAGGAAATCGCAGTTTCAGGGCTGACGTATCCACTTCATCCACCTCCACCAACTCCAGTTTTTCCAGCATTTTTACACGCGACTGCACCTGTAACATTTTCGAATACGTGCTTTTAAACCGTTCGATAAACTCTTTGGTTTCGGCAATCATTTTCTGTTGGTCGTCGTACTGTTTTTGCTGCTGTTCGCGGCGTTCTTTCCGCAACCCAAGGTAATGCGAGTAGGTAGCTTTGTAATCGTAAATACGCCCCATGGTAACTTCGATGGTGCGGTTGGTAATGTTGTCTACAAACGCACGGTCGTGCGAAATGACAACCACCGCTTTGGCGCTGTTGATGAGAAAATCTTCAAACCATTCAACGGAATCGATATCGAGGTGGTTGGTCGGCTCGTCGAGCAAAATAAGATCGGGATCCTGCAAAAGGATTTTTGCCAGTTCGATGCGCATGCGCCAGCCGCCGCTGAATTCCGACGTCATCCGGTTGAAATCGCTCCGTACGAATCCTAATCCGAGCAGCGTTTTTTCCACGGCAGCATCGTAGTTGATCTCTTCGATGCCGTAAAATTTTTCGCTCAATGCGGTAACCTGTTCAATGAGTTGCATATATTCGTCCGATTCATAATCGGTACGTACGGTAAGTTCGCTGTTGATACGCTCAATCTCCTCCTCCAACTGTTGGATATGCGAAAAAGCCTGCGCTGTTTCTTCGAAAACAGTGCGTTCATCTTCGGTCATCAGGTGTTGCGGAAGGTAAGCAATGGTGAAATCCTTGGGCATGGAAACCCTCCCTTTGGTCGGCTCCCGCACACCTGCCAGAATTTTCAGCAATGTGGATTTTCCCGCACCGTTTTTACCCATCAGAGCAATGCGGTCTTTGGGATTTATAACAAAAGAGATGTCCGAAAATAATGCCGCTCCTCCGAACTCTACGGCTAATCCGTCAACTAATACCATATCTTGTTTTATTTTTTCAGGCTGCAAAGATACGTGTTGAAATCCGGTTGAGGAAATCAAAAGACGGATAAGGGATTGAATTGATACCTTACCTTGTATCTATTTGTTATGCCTGTTATCCCAAAACACATTAATTTACTGCTGAAAAATCATTGTTTTTGAGTATTGCGTAATAGATCGCGAGAGAGTAACTTTAATTTTTATTTCAAACGCCTCAAAGGAGACGGATATTTAAGTCAGATTAAATAAGAATCACAGTGATAATCAGTTATTTAAATAGTGATAGCCAGTTATTTAAATATTGTTCACAAAAAATATCCTCTGGTAATGGAGTGTATGAACAAGCTCAGGAATTCGGCTTGAAAATCCGGATCGTTAAAACGGATGGCAACATTCAAGCCGGTTATGAAACTGCAATCCCTCATAAAAAGAGATAATTACAATCCTGTTTTCTTAACATTTTCGAAAAGAAATTTTTTATCTAATAAATAATTAGTTCTTTTGTTGCTACATTATCGGATAGCATTGATTGATGGGCAATAATATTGACATAAAAACACTTGAAGCTTTGCGGGATGGAGATCATAAATCCTTTGAAGTTGTCTTTATCGCCTATTACAATAAGACAAAGGCTTTTATAAACGGATATATCAAATCCCAAGCCGATGCGGAAGAATTAGCCGAAGATCTGTTTGTAAACCTTTGAATCAATCGCCAGGCTATTGACACCTCTAAATCGTTTAATTCCTATCTGCACACCATTGCCCGAAATACAGCCATCAATTTTCTAAAGCACAAATACGTACAAGCAACATATCTCAACAATCTGCAAGAAGTTGAAAGCACTCCTTCTTCGGAAGAGGATCTCATCGCAAAGGAACTTGGATTATTGATTGATGAGATAGTGGAAAAAATGCCGGAACAACGGAAACAAATTTATATACTTAGCCGAAATAAGGGATTGAGTAATTCTGAAATCGCAGAACAGTTACGTACCACAAAAAGAACAGTAGAAAGTCAGTTAAGCCTTGCTTTAAAAGAAATCAGAAAAGCTATTTCCGTGTTCTTTACTACCCTACTTTAAAATATTTCCCAAAAAAACTTCAATTTCATTAGACTATTTCAATTTTTATTGCACTATTTCTACGCTCAACATAGTCAAAACAAGTTTTGTCTCTGTATTCACTTAACCAAATAGTTCTGGCTATGGCATAGGATATGCAAACTTATCTTATGCTCATTTAGCCTGACGAAATGGTTTAATAAATTTAGGCATTTTGAGTCGCCTTTGCTCCTCGATTGTTAATTCTCGCAACGGCATAATGCAAACAAGTTTGCCTCCTGCCCGTATTGCTTAACGAAAATGTTCATTTTCTTATTGAGGTTTCTGCCTTTTGCTTGTATATATAGTAAAAGCCACAGAATGAATAAAAATAGTATATCAAAAATCCTCAAACGGTTTTTATCAGAACGTTTTCCTGATGAAACAGAAGAAAAGGTTCAACGGTGGATAATTGAGGATAGGAATAATGAAGAAAAAGAACATGCTTCTTTTGAATACTGGAATGAATTGAAGAGTGAAATCAATCCGGACACCTATTCGGCTTTGGAACGTGTCAATGAAAGAATCGGCTACCCGCAACGAAAGAAAAATATTCCGTTATACAAAAAAGTATCCCATATAGCCGCTATCCTGATCCCTGTATTTTTGATCGCAGGTGGATACTTCTATTACACATCGGTAAAAAATATTCTTGTAGAGATCCATACAGCCTATGGAGAAGAAAAGCATGTATTCCTCCCTGATAGTTCCGAAATCTGGATAAATGCGGGAACCAATTTAAAATATCCGAAGAAGTTCAGAGATCAACGTATTGTTTATCTTGATGGAGAAGCTTATTTCTCCGTCAGAAAAGATCAATCGAAACCCTTTGTCGTGCAAACGGAAGATATATCTGTAAAAGTCCTCGGCACTCAATTTAATGTCAAAGCGTATCCAGAGGACGAGCGGGTAATTACGACCCTGGCCTCCGGAAAAGTCGAAATACATACGGGTACGAATAATCCTCGTGTTTTGAAGCCGAACGAACAATTAACCTACCATAAAAACACGTCGAAAATAAATATTACTGAAATTTCGACCGATGAGACTGATGCCTGGCGTAACGGACAGTTGATATTCAGCGATGCATCGTTGCCTGAAATCTTACAGGTATTGGAGAGGAAGTTTGATGTTTCCATATCGGACAACACTACCGTACCTGTATCGAAATTGTATACAGTCAAATTTTTAAAGAATGAAAATCTGGAAGAGATCCTTGGTATTCTTCAGGACATTGTCGGCTTTAGTTATCGAAACCAAGAGAATAAGATAATATTGTCAAAAGAATGAAACGTATGCAATATTGGCTTTATATTATAACCTGCTTGATGGTATCTGCTGCTGCATCCGCACAAGAATATAATGAGGTGGGTTTCTGGCTTGAGAAAATTGGTCCCTCTTCCAATGAATTTCAATCTCCGAATATAGAGAAATTTATGCCTGATCACGATTTATCGCAATTTTCTCTTGATATGAATTTTGAAAATAAGCTATTGGAATTACCCATCTTTAAACCATATACAAATACAATACTATTTGATAAATCTTTTATCTGGAAACCAATAGAAGGGATTACGCTGGAAAATAAGAGATACAATTACATGGATGTAGGCAAATCTTTCCCAAATGGGACTAAAGACCTTGATATTGAAATGAATTACAAACTAAACCGCAAATTATCGCTTGAATTTTCAGGATATTATAAGAAATATCCGGTAATGTCTCCGGCAGGATTTTACCAGTCTGAAATACAAACAAATTTATCCTACAATATAGCCAAAAATATCAAAATTAAAACCGGCATGCAATATGGATATAATCCCCTTACCAAACGTTGGGAAAATATGTATATGGCAGGTATAATAATCGATTTTTGAACACAGTTATAACAGAAAGAACCGGAAAGCAGCTTGAGACCCTCTCTCCGGTTCCGAACATTGAAATACATTCAACGGAACTATTCCGTTAAGAGAGAGCAGAACGAGTTTACTCGTTTTGCCGAACGCAGGAATAGTCTAATGTAATTGAATAGTCAAATGAAACATCAACAATACAAAAATAATAAAATGAATCGAATAAACTTTCCCGGATACCTTAACAAGGCCATTATTATTCTGTTTCTTTCCCTTCCTTATTATGGGAATGCCCAGAACCATAACAAAAAAATCACTATACAGGAACGAAATATTCCTATAAAGGCAGCCTTTTCCCTGATCGAACAACAAACAGATTACAGTATTGCCTATGAACAATCTATGCTGGACACGGAAAAACGAATTTCTCTGTCTCTGAAAAATGTGACGATTGAAAATGCTTTGACGCAGATATTGGAAGATACTCGAAACACATTCAAAATAAAAGGATATCATGTCATTATTTCCCCTGAAAACACGGAAAAAAGAGAAGATAATAAAAACAAACCGACACAGACAATTCGGGGAAGAGTGGTAGATTCCGACACCGGGATTCCAATAGAATTTGCATCGGTTTTATTGGAAAATACAGCGATTGGCAATACGACAGATAGTGTAGGCCGTTTCAGGATAAACCGGGTTCCGGTCGGAAGATACAATATCCGGATTTCATATATGGGGTATAAGACGAAGATTATTCCTGAAATACCGGTCAGTTCTTCCAAAGAAATAACATTGGAAATTTCTCTTGAGGAGGAAGTACAAAGATTGAATGAAGTAGTCATCCTACCCCAATTAAATAAAGACGCACCTTTAAATCCAATGGCATTGACAGGCGGACGGATGATCAGTATGGAAGAAGCCGGAAGGTTTGCTAACGGTTTTGATGATCCGGCCCGTTTAGTCGCCGCCTTTGCGGGAGTTGCCGGCGATGTAGGATCAAATGCGATTGCCATAAGAGGTAATTCTCCGCAATTTATCCAGTGGAAATTAGAAGGCGTGGAAATTCCCAATCCGACACATTTTGCGGACCTGATGGGACTGGGTGGAGGCTTTCTTTCCGCTCTCAGCAGTCAGATTATGGGAAACTCCGATTTTTATAACGGGGTCTTTCCCGCAGAATATAACAATGCATTATCGGGCGTTTTCGACATGTATATGAGAAACGGTAACAACCAGCAATATGAACATACCTTACAGGCCGGATTATTAGGCTTTGATTTAGCTTCGGAAGGCCCGATCAATAAAAAATACGGTAGTTCATACATTTTTAACTATCGTTTTTCCAATACGTCTTTAGCAACCGGAGGAGATACCCCTATGAAGTATCAGGATGTATCTTTCAAATTCAATTTTCCGACCCGGCAAGCAGGAACTTTCTCGATCTGGGGATTGGGGTTGCGTGACCGCTCCAAATTTGAGGCGGAAGATCGTGAAAAATGGGAAACTCAGGGAGACAGGCAAGCCGCGGAATATAAACTGGAAAAAATGGCCGGAGGATTCACTCATAAATATAAATTGAACGAAAGTACTAATATAAAATCTTCCATAGCGGCCACTTATTCACAAGATCATAGTGATGTGGATCAACATACGAAAACCGGCCAATCAATAATAGAGGTAGCTGATATTCTGAATCGTAAATGGGATATTGTATTCAGTAGCTATATAAATAAAAAGATAAATGCCCGGCATACCAATCGCACAGGTATTACATTTACAGGGTTGTTATATGATCTGGATTATAAGGTCAGTCCTGATTTCGGATTAGATAAGCCGATGGAACGGATTTCAGAAGGAAGCGGAAAAAGTAGTGTATTCTCCGCATTCAGTTCTTCTATTATAGATATCAATGATCGTTTGACGGCAAGTGTAGGTCTTACCACGCAATTTTTCACTTTAAATGATAATTGGACTTTAGAACCCCGTTTGGCACTAAAATGGAATATAAAACCCCGGCATTCGTTTGCGGTTTCTTATGGAATGTATAGCAGAAGGGAAAAGCTGGACTATTATTTTGTGGAAAGGCAGATCAATAACGTGACCGAATCGAATAGATATCTCGACTTTTCACGTTCTCATCATTTCGGGTTGACGTATGACTGGAAAATAGCTCCATTGCTTCATCTGAAGATAGAACCTTATTATCAGTATTTATACAATATCCCGATTGAAAAAGGAACGCCGTTTTCTGTCATCAATCATCAGGCATTTTATCTCGACAAAATACTTGTCAATGAGGGTAAAGGACGAAATTACGGTGTGGACGTTACATTGGAAAAATATATGAATAATGGATTTTATTATATGATGACAGGTTCCCTGTTTAAATCAAAGTATATGGGTAGTGATGGTATTTGGCGGAATACACGCCTGGATAGAGGATACCTCTTCAATTTTCTTTCCGGAAAAGAGTGGTTGGTTGGAAGACGGCGCCAGAATATATTCAATCTGAATGTTCGTCTGTTTTTTCAGGGAGGTGACAGATACACTCCTATAGATGAAGAAAAAAGTAAAGAGATAAAAGATATTGTATTTGATGAAACAAAGGCTTTTATTGAAAAATTCAATCCCGCGATCAATGGAGATGTATCTGTTAGTTACAAAATAAACAAGAAAAAGTTATCGCATGAATTCTCTTTGAAAGTATTGAATATCGGGGGTTACACGGGAGCGCATTTTTATCAATATAATGAAAATACTGACCAGGTGAAAAAGGAAAAAGGATTTGGCATAATACCGAATATCAGTTACAAGATAGAGTTTTGAGAACTTCCGGAAATACATAATTATATTTGACGAGACTTAATATGGCTTATACCCAATAACTTATTAATTTTGCACTTACGAACTTAATCAAAAACTCATTGAGTACTTAAGAGACAATCGCAAATTTAAACTACTGCAAATCAAAATCCCAAAGGGATGTCCATTATAAATTATCGGACAAGCACTGAACAAGTACCGTACAAATCACCGAACACATACGGCACATGTTCAGTTATCCTTTAATCCTTGAGGACAATATTAACGGCGTTCATGCCTTTTTTACCACGCTCCAACTCAAATGTAACCTTATCTCCTTCCTCGATAGAGGCAGGAGCACTGGTGATATGGAAGAAATATTTATCCATATTGGCTGCATTCTTGATAAACCCGTATCCTTTATCAGGATTGAAATATTCCACACGCCCTTTGAGTTCGGGTTCCTCCACTTCCTCCTTTTTAGGAGTGGATACCTCTATATTGTCAATGTCGATTTTCCGTTTTTTTACCGGATCGGGCGGAGTGTTGGTAATAACTCCGTTTTCATCCACATAAGCAATCATATCGTCCAATGAGCCGGAGCCCGCATTGGCTTTACGTTCTTCTTTGCGTTTCTGTTTCTCTAATCGTTTTTCCTGTTTTTTCTTTTCTATGTCTCTTTTGTTATACGAGATTGATTTAGCCATATTTATACCTGAAATATTTTTGTTTTTATTTATTGAATACTTTTTGTTCAGCTTGCCACCACAAGGGTTTTTCCTGTCAGCTTCTGGATGTCTTTTAACATATCCCTCTCTTCATCGGCACAGAATGTCAACGCAGTACCTGTATTCCCTGCCCTACCCGTGCGTCCGATTCGGTGCACATAAGTTTCGGCTACATCTGGAAGATCATAATTGATGACCAGCTCCAGGTTATTGATATCGATTCCCCTGGCTGCAATATCCGTTGCGATGAGGGTCTGTATTTTGTGCGATTTAAAATCAGACAGCGCCTGTTGCCTGGCATTCTGCGATTTATTTCCATGAATGGCTGCACTGCCTATTCCGGACTTACTGAGTATCCGCGCGATCTTATCCGCTCCATGTTTAGTGCGGGAAAATATCAGTACCGATTTCTTTTTATCTTTTTTCAGCAGATTTATCAGCAGGTCCTTTTTCTCCGGTTTTTCTACGAAATAGATATATTGCTCTATGGTATCTACCACCGATGATACTGGGGCCACTTCTACCCTAACCGGATTATGCAGGATAGAGCGTGAAAGGGCCACTATAGACGAAGGCATGGTGGCCGAAAAGAAAAGGGTTTGCTTTTCTTTTGGAAGTTGGGGTAGCAACCGTTTGATGTCATGAATAAATCCCATGTCCAGCATACGGTCGGCTTCATCCAGCACAAAATGACGGATGGCATGTAAACTGATAATCCTTTGGTTCATCAGATCGAGCAAACGTCCCGGAGTAGCCACTAATATATCTATTCCCCGTTTCAGTTCATTTACCTGGGCATTTTGCTTCACCCCTCCGTAAATTACACAATGGCGGATACCTGTATAGGGAGTATAATCACTCAGGCTCTCGTTGATTTGTATGGCCAGTTCCCGGGTCGGTGTTAATATCAACGCCCTTATCTCCCTTTTCCTACCGTAAGATTTATTCAAATATAATTGTTGTATGATAGGGAGTGCAAAAGCAGCGGTCTTACCCGTTCCGGTTTGTGCCAATCCTAAGATATCACGATTATCAAGAGCAGGGGCAATAGCCTGTTGTTGTATTGGTGTGGGAATTGTATGTCCTTTTTCGTTCAGAGCCCTCAATACCGGCTCTATAATAGTTAATTCTTTAAATGTCATGTTTTAATATTAAACAAGATGTGCCACTATAAACTGTATTACACATTCCTGTAACTGATTGATAACTTAAACAAAAAAGTTGATTTTGATGTCGATTCCGGCGATGGGAAGATCCGCGAAACAAGTGGCGGAGCAAAACATTGAGAAGAAGATCCAATATTAACTTAATTGCTAATGGGTGCAAAGATACGAAAATAAATTGGTTTATCACGTATTATTTAATTCGCCTTGAAATTATACACAGATTTGATCACCTCAATATCGACGGTACCGCGCATGGATCGAGAATGATGATCGACGAATGTGTAGGGATCACCTTATTCCGCATTTAATGTGGCTACTAATTCAAAATCTTCAAAAGTCATATTTAAAGATTTGCGATCTATTTGGGGTTTCCCTGCATTTTTCCGCTGTTTATTCCTCTCTTTATGCATTTTTTCATGTTCTCTGCTCGTATGCCATTTCTTCAAAGAATCTTTATCTTTCCAGTAATACACTACTTTTATAATATCAACATCTTGCGCCTCCCTGTTAACCAACACTTCACGACGGATAAACCCTTCTGCCCTGTTGACTGGCGAAGGGGCGGAAAATTCCTCTATCAGGGATCCTGAAATATCTTTTCCGACTTTCATATTACGCGAAACTACATACATGACCGTTTGATTTAAATTGTTCACTAAAACTAATCGTTTTTGTTACGGACAAGCTTGTATAGTATCCCTTTAAGATTATCCCAGCAGGTATTTTCTTTATTAATAGTCTGAACCAAAATATCCTGTTCGTCCATAGGGATGCTTAAAAGCCTGAAAATATCCAATATCTCTTCTTCCGCTACCTTCAAACAATGCAGCCTTGTCTTATATTCAGAATGTTTTCTGCAATTATAGCATACTGTATTTATATAATGGATCATTGCCGTAATTTATTAAGTAGGTCGGCGGGGTCGCCCCCGCTTTCCCCTTTAAGAACCGTACGTGCGAGTTTCCCCGCATACGGCTCAAGTGTTACAAAATTTAATTCTCACGAAATTAAACCGGTTCATTGACTTTTGCAAGCCTTTATCCGATAAAGTTACACATTCCGTGTGGCGAACCGCAGTCTGGCCGACTGCCTTTTATCAAAATATTCATACCAGTCCCCATCAAACGGGTTTGCCTCCATTTTGATTTTCAGGTGTCGTGTAATCGGGATGTCCGCAAGTTTCCTTAGGGTGTAAGTTTTCTTGCCCCCGTCCTTTTCCACTGTCTGTGCAAATACCCATTTACGGTTTCCCTCTGTCTGGAAGTATTTGTTTTTCACCCATTCACGGGACTTGTCGGTGTGGCGCCTGAATGCCCAACGCTTGAGCTGCAACACCAGCACATGGTCGATTGCCGCAAAAATATCCTTCGATACCACATGTTTGAAGTAGTTTCCCCATCCGGTGATAACAGGATTGAGCAGTCCAATGAGTTGCCCTTGCGTTGCCGACTTGTTGCCGGATATTATTCCATGCAGCTTTTCGCCTATCTTCCTGCGGCTCTTTTTCGAGGGTTTAATCAGTAGTTTCCCGTTGTACTTCCGGATATTGAACCCCAGAAAGTCGAAGCCTTCACAGATATGGGTTACCAGTGTTTTCTCTTCGGAGAGGGACAGTCCCCTTTGGGTAAGAAAGTCCGTGATAAGGGGTTTTATTTCCTCGAGCAGTCCCTTACTTCCTGCCGTGACCACAAAATCATCGGCATAACGTATCAGGTTTACTTTCGGAAAATAGAATTTCCCTTTTCCCATGTAACGTTTTTGATAACGTTCCCTGAGCATCCTTTCCATCCCGTCGAGGGTTGCGTTGGCAAGGGTCGGGGAGATGATGCCGCCTTGTGGTGTCCCTTCCTTCGTGGGGTGAGTATTTTGTTAAATACTACTCCCGACTTGAGCCATTTTTTGAGTATTGACTTGTCGATTTGTACATTATCTTCAAGCCACCCGTGGCTTATATGGTCGAAACACCCCTTGATATCCCCCTCCAGTATCCATTCAGGGGAACACTCCCTGCTTAGTAGCCTGTGCAGTGCGTCTATGGCATCCGCCGTACTGCGCTTCCTTCGGAAACCGTAGGAGTTGCCGTCGGCCGTTGTCTCGGTTACCGGTTCGAGCGCCATCAGGTATAAAGCCTGCATGGCCCTGTCGTGCATGGTGGGTATCCCCAGCGGTCGCTGTTTCCCGTTGCTTTTCTCGATAAACACTCTCTTTAGAGGTTTTGGCCTGTATCCCCTACGCTTAAGGGAGCCCGCCGCCTTTAATTTTGACGCGGGGGTCGTCCATTTAATGTTGTCCACTCCCGCTGTTCGCTTTCCTTTATTGGATGTCACCCTTCTTACGGCCAATGCCTTGGCCTCGAAAGAGGTGACCAGGAGGTGCTGCAGGGCTTTCACCTTGCCCAACCTTCCTTCTTTTTGAGCCTTTACAATCCTTGCCTGGAGCTTTCCCACACGGCGTTCGCATTTATGCCAGTCCATGGCAGTCCATGCTGTGACCCTGCGTGAAGGCGCACACTTTGTTTTCACTCCGCTCCTTTGCTGTTCCTCCATCCTGAAAGTTCTCCGGCTTTCCTGTAACGTAACACCATGCGGAAGTCTGCCTGCTTTCACAACGGGATAATCTTGCAACCCCTATCTTCCCCGTTACAGGGAAACGTTCGCTTTTTCCGCAATCTCATACCCCCGTCCCCGTCGGCTTTCCTTGCGGTCGGCTTTCCCCGTATTAAAGGGGAAGGATAAGGGCTTACCAAGTTCCGGCTAAATAACAACCCACGGGTTAGGACCCACCCATCTACCGGCAGCGCTTCGTCCGTGTAACCTTAAAACAAAGAAGGTTATCCGGCTGCCACCTTTTGGTCAAGGCTTACCAACACCTTTAGCCTTTTCTTTGTAACGATAGTGCAGTGGTTCACATATGTTGTCCATACCGCAGAGCCTTGCCCCTTAACCGCATGATGTTGGCGGCAGTTGTATCCCCTCACGGTTCGCTCTCCTGTTGTCCACAGGGGCTTTGTCAAGGAAGCTTCACACCACAACGTTACCCCTGTCGCATGTTCCTTTAGGCTACTATTAACGGAATAATAGGTTCAGTCTCGCTCGCTGAACAGTTATTTAGTCGACTTCTTGTCGCACCTATTAATACAAAGTTAGTATCTTGCGACCTGTTATACAATACCCAAAAATAATGATTTTTAGAAGTCAATTTGTGTTTTTTGGTGATAATAAATAGGTACTTATATTTGGTTCTCTGTTGAACATGGAGAGAATATGAATGAAACTGTTCTTTTTACTTACAAAACTCATGTTATTCATAATTTATATGTATTTTTGTGATATCTCTGTTAGGGGTGTTCTTTTTATAAGAGCTGAGATCAAACCCTTGAACCTGATATGTTGTAATTGACATCGTAGGGAAACGGAAGTTTAAGAAGATTACATTCATATAGTATTCATCGTTGCCGTTTCATCAATATGAAGCGGCTTTTTTTATTATTGAAAATGGATAAGGGTTTCGGTAATAACCTGTTTCCGGGTATGACAGCGGTGATTATGTAGCAATTTGCGGATTTAAAAAATAAATTAAGATGATAAATATTGACTATCTGGTCCGGGACTTGAGTCTCGTAAGAGAAAGATCCCCTCTCGTACATAATATAACCAATTATGTCGCGATGAATAATTCTGCAAATGCGCTGCTGGCAGTAGGAGCCTCGCCGGTAATGGCGCATTCGTTGGATGAAGTTGCCGAAATGGCCGGTATAGCTTCTTCGTTGGTGATCAATATAGGCACCCTTGAAGCCGAATGGGTAAAAGCCATGTTGATTGCAGGCAAAACGGCATTGGATAAGCATATTCCGGTTGTCTTCGATCCTGTGGGTGCCGGGGCGACATCGTACCGGTCGGAGGTATGCACGCAAATCATAGAAGAGTGCAAGCCTTCGGTCATCCGCGGCAATGCTTCGGAAATAATCGCCTTATTCAATGCCGGCGCGAAGACCAAAGGTGTTGACAGTACGAATACTTCGGAGGCCGCTTTACATCCGGCGAAAGCTTTGGCCGGCGAATCCGGATCAATCGTGGTCATCAGCGGGGAAACGGATTACATCACAGACGGAAGCACCGTCGAGATCGTAAGGAACGGGAACCCGATGATGGCAAAGGTAACGGGTATGGGGTGCACGGCATCTGCTATCGTAGGTGCTTTCATCGCCGTCAACCCGAACTTCCTCGAAGCAGCCACCCACGCTATGTTTATCATGGGCATCGCCGGAGAGATCGCAGCAAGGTCGTCGAAAGGGAACGGCAGTTTGCAGATAAACTTTCTGGATACGCTTTTCAATATCGACGAAGAAAGTATAAGGAAGAATATCAGGTTATGAAGCACTTTGACCTAAGCCTGTATCTGGTTACCGACCGTTCATTGTCGTTGGGCAAGCCCCTGGAATATATCGTGGAAGAGGCGGTAAAAGGAGGGGTCAGTATGGTACAACTCCGGGAAAAGAACTGTTCTTCAAGAGAATTTTACCGGCAGGCTGCTACAATCAAAGCGTGCCTGAAGCCTTATCATATTCCGTTGATCATCAATGACCGGTTAGACATAGCGCTTGCCTGCGATGCGGAAGGATTACATATCGGCCAGACCGATCTTCCCTATAAAGTGGCGCGGAAAATATTAGGAAAGAACAAAATAATAGGCTTGTCCGTTGAAAATATACAGGATGCGCTGGATGCCAATAAGCTGGATGTGGATTATATCGGGATATCTCCTGTTTTCAGTACTCCGACCAAGACAGATACGGCGATGGAGTTAGGTCTGGCGGGCATTCGCGAGATCTCTCTCCTATCGAAACATCCCAGTGTCGGTATCGGCGGTATCAATATCAACAATGCCCGGGAGATTATACAAGCCGGCGCAGACGGCATTGCCGTTGTTTCGGCCATTATGTCGGCGGAAGATCCCCGATTAGCAGCATCACGGCTGTCGGATATCGTAAACCAAACTAAACTAAAAACTAAAAGTGAAAAGTGAAGAATATTGGTTCGAAAATCATTGAATCTATAGTATTCTATAGACCAAAATAAAAAGACAAAAAACGTATGAAGTGGAGCGAAAAAACATGGCAATCAATAGAACCCGTTTATGATAGGATATTAGCACTTCCGTTCATCAAAGAGTTGATCAATGGAACATTATCAAAGGAGACGTTCATCTTTTACATTCAGCAAGACGCTATTTATCTGTCGGATTATGGGAAAGTATTGACCGGGATCGCATCAAAATTAGATGATCCCCGGCATATTGAAGCTTTCATCCATTTTGCAAGCGATGTTCTGGATGTCGAAAAAGCATTGCACAGGTCCTTTATTCAGGAATTGAAGAACAGTGGATCGATAGGACCGTCACCAAGTTGTCTGTTATATACCTCTTTTCTTCATAAACAACTGGCCAATGCATCCATAGAAGAGGCGTTGGCTACGGTACTGCCTTGTTTCTGGATCTATAAGGAAGTGGGTGATTATATATTGGAGAATCAGACAAAAGAAAATAATCCGTACCAAAGCTGGATAGATACCTATGGGGGTGAAGATTTTGAAAGATCGGTATTCTCAGCCATAGCCATCTGCGATGAAATCGCGGAACAATGTACCGAAAGCCGGCAACAGGCTATGACCGAAGCTTTTATCATAAGCGCTAAACTTGAATGGATTTTCTGGGATAGCGCATACAGGCAGGAACAATGGCCGGTTTAATTTTAAAAGAATAATAAATGAAGAAGCAGTATAAAAGGGCCTTGTCCATTGCAGGGAGTGACCCCAGTGGAGGCGCAGGAATCCAGGCCGATCTTAAGACATTCTCCGCCTGCGGATGTTATGGTGCAACGGTAATTGTAGCCGTAGTAGATGAAAATACAGTGGGTGTAACCGGTGTGCACCCCGTCCCTGTACCGTTTGTTGTGGGACAGATCCGTTCTGTGCTGGATGATATCGGTACGGATGCGATCAAAATTGGGATGCTCCATTCGTCCGAACTCATCCGGTCGGTGAAAGACACATTGTCTGGGTATGCCATTAAGGACATTGTGTTGGATCCGGTGATGGTTGCCACATCCGGCGATAAGTTACTACAGGACGAAGCCATCAGCACATTGAAAGAAGAATTGATACCTTATGTACGCGTCATAACGCCCAATATTCCTGAGGCGGAAATATTACTGGGGAAAAATATCCGGTCCCAGAAGGAATTACCGCTGGTGGTAAAAGACCTGTCTTTCGGCCGTTCCGTGTCGGTCTTGTTAAAAGCCGGTCATCTGACGGAAGATGAATTGACGGATGTGTTCTACAATGCCGAAACCGATGAGATGATGATGCTGATTTCCAAACGTATTACCACTAAAAATACCCATGGAACAGGTTGCACTTTATCTTCCGCTATTGCCGCCTTTCTGGCTCACGGGCTACCGCTCACTGATGCCGTAAGGGAAGCGAAAAATTATATAGACCGCGCCATTATGGCCGGCGCTGAATATGAAATCGGCAAAGGACATGGCCCCGTCCATCATTTTTTTGATTTCTGGAGGTAAATAATGACATTTACGGTAGAGAGACCGATTTAATCTTTCACTGGATTCAAGAAAAGCGCTTGAATATTATAAGATCGGACGTTTAGGTAACGAAAGTGAATATTTTTTCTCTTAGAATATAGTGAACATATCATATTTTTCCGTATTTTTGCGGCGCTGAATTGTTAGCTCAGCTGGTTTAGAGCGCTGCCTTGACAGGGCAGAGGTCGCCGGTTCGAATCCGGCACAATTCACTGATAGAGCGAATTCATTGAAATATAAGAAGCCATATTATCCATAATTATTCAAATAATTAATAATGAGGCATCAACACAAAATTAATAATTATAATGGATTATAGTATAATTTCCAGCTGAAGCGTGTATGGTGCGATCATCCTCTTTTGCTTATTTCAGTCAACACCCCGTAATTAATAATCGAGATATCTTTTTCATTCAGTAATATCAATCCGTCCTTTTCAAAGTTTTTCAACAGTTTGACAGCGCTTTCGGTAGAAGTGCCGGCAAAGTTGGCAATATCCCTTCGCGAGAGGAGTTGGAAAATTTCAGGATATTCCTTTTTAAATCCGTCGATATACAACAAAGCAGTAGCCATACGGCCGTTTATCTGCTTATAAATTACGGTATGCAGGGTCTCCAATAAGTCTGCATTCTGTTCGCAGTATCTTTTTATGATATTGAATCCGAACATACCGTTTTGCTTTACCACCCCGGCAATGGCTTCTTTTTCCACAAGGAAAGCCCTGCAATCGGTCAAGGCTACCGACGAATAGTTAAACGTATTGCGGATAAAAACGGATGACAATCCTGCGAATTCTCCCGGACGAATGATTCTTAAGTTAAAACTTTTAGAAGCATCGCCTTCGATATATTGCTTAGCCAAACCGTCAATAATAAAAAGTACATACGAAGCGAAAGCGCCTTGTTTGGTCAAGTTGTCTCCTTTCCGGAACAATACTTGCGTTTTGCTTCTCTGTACCAATTCAATTTCTTCGGGCGACAGCATTTGAAAACACGGGGCCTGAATATCGCATACAAAATCATTGTCGTTTTCTAATATCGTCTTCATTCCGGTAGATAAAAATTTACGGATACAAAGTTAAGCTTTCTCAATAAAAAAGCTATCTAATCTCAATCTGGATATTGTCCTGCAAGGCCGCAAATTCCTTTATTTATTACATTGGGTGCTGTAATTTTGCATCGTCAAATATAAACGGATTAATATTATTAAAATTATGTTGTACACAAATTTAAATCACATTGAAACAGCTGCGGATCATGCTAAGATCATCAGCGAAAACGAAAACGTAATGGTTATATGCGGACGTATGGGACCTATGTGTATTCCGGTGTATGGAATTGCTGAAGAGTTGGAAGAAGAATATCCACATGTAAAGTTCTACGACATGGAATTCGATAATCCTGAAGCGCATGTGATCCGTCATCTGCCCGAAGTAAGGGGATTTATGGGGATCCCTTTTACAATCTACTATAAGAACGGCAAGGTGGTAAAAGCGACTTCCAGCATTCAGAGCAGAGAACAGGTAACCGCGATATTGGATAAAGAGTTCGGTAAAAATAACTGATTGAGATTATGAATGCAGTGAATCATTATGATGCAATTGTAATAGGGGGAGGTCCCGCCGGACTTACGGCGGGTATTTACCTGTCGCGTGCGAGACTCCGGACGCTCATTGTCAACGAAGGTACGGTGGGAGGCCAAATGGTACTTACCCATGAAATAGCCAATTACCCCGGGGTGGAGAGTATCAGCGGCTATCAACTTGCCAATATGATGAAAAAACAGGCAAAAACCTTTGGATGTGATATTCGGGCCAATGTGATAATTTCCGGATTGGAATTAACCGGGGAGACCAAAAGTCTGACACTTTCCGACGGCAGCAGCTACACTTCCGACAGTGTCATCCTTGCTACGGGCGGTCGTTCGCGAACGTTAGGCGTATCCGGGGAAGATACTTTTAAAGGTAAAGGGATCTCATATTGCGCCACTTGCGATGGAGATTTCTTTACCAACAAAGAAATTGTTGTGCTGGGAGGCGGTAATTCGGCGCTCGAAGAGGCGGTGTCCCTTACCAAATACGCTGCAAAAGTAAGCATCGTGCATCAATTCGATCATTTTCAGGCTTTCGAACATGCTGTGGAAGAAGCCCGCAACAATCCGAAAATAGATTTCATATTAGAGTCCTCCATTACGGCTTTCTATGGGAACGAAAAGCTGGAAAGCATTGATATAAAAAACCTTAATACGGGCGGAATAACCCGTTTTAAAACCGACGGAGTATTTATCTTTATCGGTTATATGCCCAACACGGAGTTTCTGAAAGGCAAGGTCGAACTCAACCAATGGGGAGAAATACCGGTAAGGCCGGATATGTCCACCAACATCGAAGGAGTATATGCCGCAGGAGACAGCATTACCAAGCGTTTCCGCCAGGTTGCCACAGCGGTGGGAGACGGGACTGTGGCAGCGCTTAGTGCGTCTGCCTATTTGCACGATTTGAAAACAAAGAAACAATTCATTCCGGCATAATATGAAGACAATTATAATTATTATCGGATTATTCGTGCTGGCTTTTATTATTTATGCGAATCAGTATTTAAAAAATTAGATAAATGAATGCGAGGGCAATTTTGCCCATCGTATGTACAAGTAGTCCTTTTGTGGATCTTACTTTTTGCGCTCTTTGAATAGTTGTTTTTTCATTCAGCCAGTTGAAGAATGATTCTATGGGTTGTCTGACTTTGGAAACGGCCGTGGAGAACAAGTCATTTGTCTCCAAAGATTACGGTATCGCAGATATGATCACCCCAGACCTGTTTAAAAG
>NZ_CALNAT010000252.1 GCF_937873925.1 uncultured Proteiniphilum sp.
AAGTGTTTTTTTGGAGAAATTAAATATAATGATGAAACGGATCCTTACATATTTATTTTGTTTTTCCATTACTTTACAGTCGGTACTCGGACAGTTCCTCTTGTTTGATTATTCGACCGGCTCATTTGGTCTGTTGCCTTCCGTTGCCTCTCTTTTTTCAGATAAAACCGCCACCGACCGTATTTACCTACCTGTAACCGATATTTCGGAAGAGAATATCGAAAACATTAAGGAAAATAAAATTCCGGAAACTACGGCTCATACGGGCGGCTTGAGATTCGTACGTGATTTGGCCGGGGAGCACCTGTTTTCTCCTTTTAATTGTCCGAATGAAACGGCCCATCATGTATTTGTTACTTTCTCTTATCTTTATGTGGGGAACTATTATGATGTATTCGCCATTGAAGAGAAGATCAATAATTTTATCATTTTTTACTCGGAATTTTTCAGGATCATCCGTATCGGCCTTCCTGTAACAAAACTGATCTACCCTTTCCACTACTTTTACTGAATACCCATTGAAAACACGCTAAAAGGGCGCTGTTAGAAACAGTTCTTCGCCCGTCTTTACATCCCTGTTTTCTTCTTTTACAATAATTTTGTCAACGGTTTATTTGTTTGATAAAGCTCCTTCTTTATCCGGTAAATATAGCCTTGACTGACGTCACTTAACAACGACTGTTGCAAACTGTGATATGCATCTGTTATCTGCATAGATAATATATAGATTCATATACACAGTCTATCCATCTGCAATAAAAGAAGAATACCCCATATTTATTAAACATCTTATTATGAGTGCAATCACACTTTATTGGTTTACGTTTATAGCGATTTTTATCATCGTCTATGCGATTGATCTGTATGTCACTTCCCATAAAAGAGGTCCTGTAAGTTTAAAATCGTCGCTTAACTGGGTGGCCGTGTGGGTGTCTATCGCGCTGCTTTTCGGCTTATCGCTCTATTTTTTCTTCCCGCAGAATCCGGGGAGTACGGTCCGGACAGGGCCGGTGATGATGTCGAAATTTATGGCAGGCTATTTTACAGAATATTCCCTGTCGATAGACAATCTTTTTGTCTTTATCCTCATCTTCTCGATGATGGGAATTCACCCGAAGAATCAACCTAAACTACTGAAAATGGGGATACTTATTTCCATTATACTGCGTATCCTGTTTATAGTGGTAGGGATGGAACTGGTGGAACGCTTTCACTGGATCATTTACATTTTTGGCATCCTCCTGATCGGGACAGCGTACAAAATGGCATTTTCAAAAGAGGAAGATAATGTGAATCCCGAATCGAATATTTTATACAAGATTGCATCGAGATTATTTCATATAGATCCTGATGTACACTCACCTCATTTCTTTACCAGGATAAATGGGAAAACGCACATAACAAACATCTTTCTGGCATTGCTCGTCATCGGGTCTACCGATATTCTTTTCGCGATAGATTCCATTCCGGCCATTATCGGCGTAATAAAAGAAGGGGCAAATAATATACTCACGCTGGCAGAAGAGAATTTTATCGCCATCTCATCCAACCTCTTTGCCGTGATGGGGCTGATATCCCTTTTCTTTGCCCTGAGAGGTATCATGGGCATGTTCCGGTACCTGAAGACAGGCGTCAGCGTTATCCTTCTGTTTATCGGGGTAAAGATGTTATTGGGCTCGATCGGGCCGGTAAGTGATTTTTTCACACATCATGCATGGTTCTCCCTGGCGGTCATTGCCGCTATACTGATTATCTCCATCCTGCTGTCGGTTTTCGTCACCGAAAAGGAAGCAGCGCTCAGGAAACAGAAAATAAGCGAAGAACCCCGGAAAGAATACCGGAATAAAAACAAATAATCATTTATTATAAACTTAAACACAAATTTAAATTTAAAAAAAGAATTTATTATGGAGACAAAAAAACAGACAAAAAGTAAAGGAGTTTCAGCCGGTTTAATAATTCTCGGAAGTGCAATTGTCGCTTCAGTTTTCTTTTTCGCTGTATGTGGGCATCCAAGCCATTTCGATGACAAAGGCCATCCCCTGCAAGGCGATGTTTTCGGTGTCCTTTATCAGGGAGGATATGTAATTCCTCTGGTGATCACACTATTATTAACGGTACTGACTCTCTCTATTGAACGTTTGTTTGCATTACACAAGGCTAGTGGCCAGAACAAGAATGAACGATTCGTAGTGAAGGTAAAACAGAAAATCGACGAAGGTGATATTAACGGAGCTACTAAGCTTTGCGACGAACAAAAAGGTTCTATTGCAAATATCGTAAGAGAGGGTTTGGTGCGCTATAAAGATGTGGAAGACATTCCGAATATCACCAATGCCGATAAGGCCGAACTGATTCAAAAAGAGGTCGACGAAGCCACTACGCTGGAATTACCCTATCTCGAAAAGAACCTGAATATCATCGCGGCCATTTCTACTTTAGGTACATTATTCGGGCTGTTCGGTACTGTGTTGGGAATGATCCGGGCGTTCTCTGCAATGGGACATGAAGGCGCACCCGATTCCACCGCACTCGCCGTCGGTATCTCGGAAGCCTTAATGAACACGGCTTTGGGTATCGGTACCGGTGCTTTGGCTATTATAACCTACACCTATTTTTCAGGGAGGATCCAGACTATGACGAATGCTATTGATGAGATCGGATTCGCCATCGGACAGTCATTCGTAAAACGTCATGGCGGCCTGGTAAAATAACAGGGATATTGAATCAGATTAAAGTTAATTCAAGAAAAAATGGCCAAAGTAAAAAAACATAGCGTCTTTATCGACATGACCGCTATGAGCGATGTAACGGTACTGCTGCTTACATTCTTTATGCTTACTTCCACCTTTCTGCCCCTGGAACCGGTCAAGGTCACCGCCCCGGCATCCGTAATGGAATTCAAGGTGCCGGATTACAATGTGATCAATATCCTGATCGATCTGCAGGGAAAAGTCTTTGTGAATATCGACCCTGCCGAAGTGCGCCTGGAAGCGTTGGAGAAGATGTCTGAAGAATATAGAGTAACACTCAATGATAAGCAGAAGAAAGCTTTTCTGGAACAGCCATTTATCGGTGTACCGATGAATCGTCTTCCCGCTTTGCTGGATTTACCCCTCGTGGAACAGGATGCGGCAATGAGGCAGTACGGCATTCCCAATGACAGTACCAACAATCAGTTTATTAACTGGGTACAGAAAGTAAGGGAAATAGACAGTGAAATGAAAATAACGATAAAAGCCGACCAGACAACTCCTTATCCGCTCGTAGAGAGTGTGATGAAAGACCTGGTAAAAATAAAGGCCAACCGTTATAATTTGATAACCGTGCTCAGAGGTGCGCCGGAAGGATTTTAAACGGACTATTTCGTTAAGCAATACGAGCAGAAGACAAGTTTTACTTGAATTATGCCATTGCAAAAACTATTTCGTTAAGTGAGAGTAAAGTAAATTTATTTGCTTTGCCGAACGTAGAATTAACAATTGAGGAGCGAAGGCGACTCAAATAGTCTAAAGCATTTGAAATAGTCTAAATTTATTGAATTTAATTGATAGAATATGGCAAATATTGATACAGGCGGAGACGAGGTAAAAAAAGGAAAACCGAAGAAGGAAACTCTGCGCGTAGATTTCACTCCCATGGTGGATATGAACATGTTGCTTATTACATTTTTCATGCTCGTTTCAACATTATCAAAACCCCAGGTAATGGAGATTGCGATGCCCTCGGACCAGAAAGTGGAAGAGGACCAGGCGCCCAAGGTGAAAGAATCGAAAGCGATCACTCTTTTGTTGGCAGAAGATGACAAGGTATATTATTACCTGGGTAAACTCGATGAAAGCGCTTATAGCGATTATACCGTTTTAAAAGAAACCACCTATTCCACCAACACTTCCAATGAGGGGCTCAGGAGTATCCTCCTGGAACGGAATGCAGATGCTGTAACCATGATGCGCAATCTGAAACTCGAAAGGGCTGAAAAGGGAAACAAGATGTCGGAAGAAGAGTTCCGTGAACGCTCCAAGGATATAAAAGCCGATATAGATGCACTCACGGTAGTTATTAAACCGATGGCCACATCCAATTATAAAAATCTGGTGGATGCCCTCGATGAGATGCAAATATGCAGCGTTGGGAAATACGCTATTGTGGATGTGACCGAAGGGGATCATTTTCTGGTGGAGAACTATAAGACCAAAGGCGCTTACGGCGCCGCCAACTTAGCACCTCGTAACCCATAAACATAAAGATACGATATGGATAAATTCATAAACTTAAACTCCACTGAATGGTGTGATCTGGTATTCGAAGGGAGAAATAAGAGCTACGGGGCATATAAGTTGCGTCAGACTTCATCCGAAAGATACCTTGTTGCATTTCTTATAATGGTGGCTTTTACAGCTATTATCGCTGTACTGCCTCAATTGTACGGAGTGGTAGAGAATCTGACAAAAAAAGACCTCGGCCCCATGGAAGAAACGGTAGAACTATCGAATCTGCCGCTTGAAGAGCAGGTTCCCGAGGAAAATATCATCAAACAGGAAGTAGCTCCCCCACCCCCACCTTTGAAGTCAACCATTCAGTTCGTACCTCCCGTGATCGCCAGGGATGAAGAAGTGAGCGAAGATGACAAAATGAAAACTCAGGATGAGTTGCAATCCACAAATCTTCAGATTTCTGTAGCGGATGTGAAGGGTACGGATGAGGAGCACGGAATCGACATCGCCGAACTGAATCAGAACAAAGTGATCGTTGAAGAAAAAGTAGATGACGATAAACCGTTCGAAGTGGTAGAGCAGGCCCCGTCTTTCCCGGGTGGTCTTGCGGAATTGAATAAATTTTTATCGGATAATATCCGGTATCCGGTGATCGCTCAGGAGAATGGTATCCAGGGCAGGGTAATTATAAAATTCGTGGTTTCCAGAACCGGGAATATATCGGATATTCAGGTTGTACGCGGAGTCGATCCTTCACTCGACAGGGAAGCTGTCAGGGTAGTGCAATCGATGCCTAAATGGATACCGGGACGACAGAGAGGACAAGCGGTTCCCGTTTATTTCACTCTGCCGGTTGTATTTAGACTGCAAAACTAGTTTTCAAAGTGATTGACGAATGGGATATTCTTCAGTCACGAAAAACGCAAAACTAGCTTTCATTGTGTGTAAGAAGAGAAACGGGAGATAGGATGAAATGAATAATCGATGTTTTATGAAATCATATTCCTTGATGTTTTTAATGATTAATTGTAGACAATGTTATGTTTATTTCTTCTACCCTCTCTTTCTCTTCTTTTTTTATTCACGCGAGATAAAAAGAACAAAGTCCTTTACATATTGTTAGAAACAGATTAAATGGAATGAACAAAAGAAACAACAGACAAGCCGGCCATTATAAAAGAGGCTTTAAACTGATAGGGGGCATAATGATGATCATTATCTATATATCAGTTGCCTATTTATTGGTTTTCACTCCTCTGTTCCGGAAAAATATTCCTGAAGGAATAAGGATCGCATTTGGAATAATCTTTACAGTTTATGGAATATTAAGAGGTTATAGGTTATGGAAAGAATAGTAATAATGATCGGGGTGCTTTTTCTGTCATCCTGCCATCAAAGGAATATCAGACCCGACACATTGACGTCCGGTATTGCCCAGGTAGCGGTGGATGAAAGTTTTGCTCCTATAGTGGAGGCAGAGATCAATGTGTTTGAATCGCTCAATACCGAGGCTACCGTTATTCCTGTGTATACTTCCGAACAAAACGTGTATAATTTATTGATGGAGGATAGCATACGCTTGATTATCGGAACCCGTTTATTAACGGATCAGGAGCAAGCCATCCTCAAAGAGCGGAAACAGCGCATACGCAGCCAGAAAATCGCGATTGACGGCATTGCGCTGATTACCCATAAAGAGAACACAGACACTCTCTTGACAATAAATGACATAAGGAATATTATGTCGGGTGAAATCGGGAGTTGGAAACAGATAAACCCCACCTCCCCGTTAGACACGCTGACCATCATATTCGACACCCCTAATTCGAGTATGGTCCGTTACATTCAGGACTCACTTTGTAACAAGCTCCCTTTCGGGAAAAATGTGAAAGCCCTTTCATCAGACAGCTCTTCGGTCGATATAACCCGGGTGAACTCCCATGGTAAAGTGATCGAATATGTCGCTTCGCACCCGAATGCACTCGGCTTTGTAGGTCTGAACTGGATCGCCAATCCTGTCGATACGACAAACCTTAGTTTTATCGATAATGTGAACATTGTATCCGTGAGCAATTCAACGCAGGCTACTCCCTACAACAGCTATAAGCCCTACCCTTATCAACTGGCCTTAGAACTGGCCCACCGGGAATCTCCGCTTGAATTTCCAACAGGCGGTTACCCGTTGGTACGCGATATATATATTATTATCACGGACGCTACCGGTGGCTTACCCTCCGGATTTTTTAACTTTATCGCCGGCGACAGGGGGCAGCGGATCATATTGAAATCGGGCATCCTGCCCGCAAACCGGCCAATCAGATTAATTCATATAACAGAAGATTGAAAAAATTAAACATACACCGATAATGAAAAAAAGTCTCTTATTAGTCGTAATCTTTTCTTTCCTTACTACCCCGGGCGCATGGAGCCAGGTGGAAAAAGGAATAGAATTATTTCTCCTGGAAGATTTTGAAGAAGCAAAAAAAACCTTTGAACAATCAGCCTCTCAGGCCCCGGATATATCATACTATTATTTAGGTGAAATAGCGCTCCGGAAAAATAATTCCGAAGAGGCGGCAGCCTATTATGAAAAAGGAATTTCCGCTGACAGAGAAGCTGTTTTTTGCCGGATAGGAAAAACGAAACTGGAATTGAAATCGAATCCGGAAGAGTTGAAAAAAAGCATAAAAGCCATTACCAATAAAAACAAGAAAAAGGCGCCCGTCCTTTTAGCGGCCGCCCAGGCATACCTCGATAATAACCTGCCCGGGGAAGCGGCAGGCGTATTGTCTATGGCACGTAATGCAGACAAAACCTATCCTTACATTTATATTTTCGAAGGTGACCGGTTAAAAGAAAAAGGAGAACCGGGGAAAGCCGCAACACAATACGAACAGGCGGTCAATTTCGATCCGAAATGCGCGATAGCTTATGTAAAAAATTCAATGGTATATGAATCCATTTCACCAACCACAGCGATCAACACGCTGAAAAGCGGATTGGAAGCCAATCCCGATAATATACTGATCAGGAAATACCTAAGTCGGAGTTATTATAGAAACGGATTTTACGAACAAGCAATTGCTGAATATGAAACATTGAATCGGAGTGAATTATTACAATCCGAAGATGCGAGGAATTACGCAGCCAGTCTTTACTTTGCAGGGAAATACAACGAAGCATTGACCTCTCTCAATCATATTGTGTCGAATGAACCCAATCATCCGGTGATAAACCGGTTATTGATGTACACACAGGATAAATTAAAAAACTATGATGAAGTCATAGCAACCGGTAAGAAGTTTTTCAGTTTGCCGGCCAGCGGAGAAAACATCCATTATTTAGTGACTGATTATACCGTATTTGCCGACGCACTGATGGCCAAAGGACAAATTGATGAAGCCATAGAAACGTACAGAAAGGCCGTGGCTGTTGAACCTGCACAGGGCGCACTCAGTAAAGAAGTTGCCGTCAGGCTTGCCGGCGCCGACAGGACCGCCGAGGCGGCGGATTTTTACCAGAAATATATAGAAGCAGAATCAAGTGAAGATGCTTCCGATTATCTGCAGTTAGGCATCTATTATTACCGTACTGCGAGCCAATTCGCGGGAAAGGCGACAGCCGCAGGGAAAGCCCCGGCCGGCGCCGTGGCAAATTCCGGACAATCCGGTACCGAAGGCGATTCCGCAGCTCTGAAAGAGAGTACAGCCCAATATGTATCCAAAGCCGATGAAGCATTCGCCAAAGTAATTGAACTTGCCCCCGACAGTTATCAGGGATATTACTGGCGTGCTAATGCCAATACGCTGTTAGACCCCGATTTATCGAAGGGATCGGCCAGCGAAGATTATGTGAAAACAATCGAAATCCTGACGGCAAGCGGCGATAAAGAAAATCAAAGTAAATTAATAGAAGCTTACCGCTATTTCTCTATCTACCACTTATACCAATTCGACGCGAACAAACAAGCCACTGATAAAAATAAAGCCAGAGAATATGCGGATAAGGTTTTGCAACTGAAACCTGACGATGAGACTTCCCTGAAAATAATAGAAGTATTGAATAACTGAACTGACTTTCCATTATAAACATATAAACACATAAAAAATAAACATTATGGTACTACTTACAGTTTTATTACAGACAGCCGGCACGCTGCTACAGGTAAGCGCCGACGGCTTAGGATCTTTAGGGGCAGCCATCGGTATAGGCCTTGCTGCGATCGGTGCGGGGTACGGGATCGGGAAGATCGGAGCATCGGCCATGGAAGGTATTTCCCGCCAACCGGAGTCCACCCCCGATATCAGAATGAATATGATCATTGCCGCAGCCCTTATCGAAGGCGTGGCTTTGTTTGCAGTAGTAGTCTGCGGTTTTATTCTCTAATAAAAGCAATAAGGTATGTCGTTACTTACACCCGAACCCGGCCTGCTCTTCTGGATGCTTATTTCTTTCGGCATCACGGTGTTCGTGCTGGCAAAATTCGGATTTCCCGCGATACTGAAAGCGGTTGAAAAGCGGAAGAACTATATCGAAGAGTCGCTCCTCGCTGCCCGGAAAGCGCATGAGGAACTGGCCGGCATAAAGGAGACCGGTGAAGCCATACTGGCGCAAGCCCGTAAAGAACAGGCAGATCTACTGAAGGAAGCTTCCCTGAAACGGGAAATGATGATAGAAAGGGCCCGGGAAGAGGCCCGCGTGGAATCGGAGAAACTGATCGTCTCAGCCCGTCAGCAAATCCGTGCGGAAAAGGAGGAAGCCCTTCGTTCCATCCGAAACGAAGCGGCCACACTGTCGCTGACCCTTGCCGAAAGGATATTACGGGAAAAACTGGGAACAAAAGAGGAACAGAAGAACATGATCGACCGCCTGTTCAACGAAATGGATATCTCAAGATCATAAGGCCAATATGAATACCGGACTCATTTCTTCACGTTATGCGGACTCCCTGTTGCAATATGCCGTCAGCCTGGGGCAACAGCAAGAGGTATACGATAAGATAAAATTGCTTTCGGAGATATTCATGAAAATGCCCGGACTGCGCAGCGCGATGATGAACCCGTCCATAGCACGTCAGGATAAAAAGAAAATTCTCATGACCGCTTGTAGCGGCAGTATGCCCTCATCGCTCTCCAAGATGATCGATCTTATCCTGAAGAACGAAAGAGAAGAGGTACTTCAATACATTGCCCTCCGCTTTATCGACCTCTACAGGGAAAAGTTCAATATCCGGAGCGGCAGGCTGGTCACCGCCATTTCTATCGACCACGAAACGGAGTTACAGCTTATTGCCCGGATACGGAAAATGGTGAATACCGAAGTGGAGATGGAATCTGAGGTCGATCCCGGAATCATTGGCGGTTTCGTGTTAACTTTGGGGGATCTCAGGTGGGATGCGAGCATATCGGGTGAATTGACCCGTATAAAAAATAATATACAATAGGGTCAGTAAAAATATCTGCAGAAAGAATCACATTAAAAAACAGCATGTAATAAAAAAAGAACATGTCCAATAATACTATCAGGGTAAGCGAGGTCTCCGAGGTGCTACGGATGCAACTCGAAGGGATCGATACCGGCATTCAATTCGATGAGACAGGTAAGGTCATCACCGTGAGCGATGGGGTCGTACGCATTTTCGGGCTACGCAATGCGGAAGCGAACGAGTTACTGGAGTTCGATAACGGCATGGGGGCTATCGTGATGAATCTCGAGGAAGATAATGTGGGGGCCATCCTGTTGGGCAGTTCCACGGAGGTCAAAGAGGGGTTTACTGTCAAGCGGACCGGCCGGGTAGCCTCCATCTTTGCAGGAGAAGGTATGCTCGGTCGTGTAATCTCTCCCACCGGGGAACCGGTCGACGGGAAAGGTCCGTTAGAAGGTGAGTTGACAGAGATGCCGATGGAGCGGAAAGCGCCCGGAGTGGTTTTCCGTCAACCCGTAAACATCCCGTTACAGAGCGGCCTGAAGGCGGTCGATACCATGATCCCTATCGGGCGCGGCCAGCGTGAACTGATCATCGGCGACCGGCAGACCGGCAAGACCAGTATCGCCATCGATACCATTCTTAACCAGCGGAAAAATTTCGAGAACGGCGACCCGGTCTATTGTATCTACGTGGCGGTGGGACAAAAGGGGTCCTCGGTGGCATCCATCGTGAAGACACTCACCGACGGGGGCGCTATGGACTACACCGTGGTGGTCTCCTCCAACGGGTCTGACCCCGCTGCCATGCGGTATATCGCACCCTTTGCCGGCGCAGCCATAGGCGAATATTTCCGCGACACGGGCAGGCATGCCTTAGTGGTCTACGACGACCTCTCCAAACAGGCGGTAGCCTACCGTGAGGTGTCGTTGATCCTGCGCCGCCCGTCAGGCCGGGAAGCCTATCCCGGCGACATATTCTACCTTCACTCCCGCCTGTTGGAACGGGCGGCAAACATTATCTCCCAGGAAGATGTGGCCATACGGATGAACGATCTACCCCCCAGCCTCGAAGGGAAAGTAAGGGGAGGCGGCTCACTCACCGCCCTGCCCATCATCGAAACGCAGGCAGGTGACGTCTCGGCCTATATTCCCACCAACGTCATCTCCATCACTGACGGGCAGATATTCCTGGAAACCGATCTTTACCACAGGGGAATCCGCCCTGCCATCAACGTGGGTATCTCCGTCTCCCGCGTGGGGGGTAACGCGCAGATCAAAGCGATGAAGAAAGTGGCCGGCACGCTGAAGATCGACCAGGCCCAATACCAGGAGCTGGCAGCCTTTACCAAATTCGGTGGGGATATGGATGCTGTAACAGCCATGACCATCGACAAGGGGCGGAAGAATGAACAATTGCTTGTCCAACCCGTACATAGCCCTATGAGCGTGGAGCAACAGATCGCCCTTCTCTACTCCGGGACTCATGGCCTGTTGAAGGATATTCCCCTCGAAAAAGTGTCGGCATTCGAAAAAGAGTTTCTCGCTACGCTGGAAATAAGCCATCGTCATGATGTACTCGATCCGCTGAAGAAAGGTGAAATTAATAATGGGATCGGCAAGATCATTGAAACGGTGGCGGCAGATACCGCAAAAATAATAAAATCGTGAATCGATGGCGCAGTTGAAAGAGATAAAAAGCCGGATCCAGTCGGTGCGGTCTACACAAAAGATCACATCGGCCATGATGATGATCTCTTCCGTCCGGTTGCGGAAAACCCAGCATATCATCCAGAATCTCTATCCCTATGAACAGAACCTGTACCGGATACTGCAGTTGCTTCCGGATCGGGAAGAGAGTATAGATTCGCCTTTCCTGCAAATACGCACCGTCAGACGGATTGCCATTGTGGCATTTGCGTCCAACACCGGGTTGGCCGGCCGGTTCAACGACAATATCTCCGAAAAACTGAAATCAGTAGTAGAGCACTATATACCGCTCGGAAAAGAAAATATCCTTCTTTATCCCATAGGGGAGAAAGTGGCGAAAACCGTGCGGAGTATGGGATTGGAACCGCAAGGAGATTACAGTGCGATCAGCGAAAACCCCTCCTATGGCAACGCGCAGCGGATTGCCGGGGAACTGATGGAAATGTACCTGAAAGGGGAAACCGACCGCGTGGAGCATATCTATCACCATTTCCGCAGCAAAGGGTCGCAGGTGGTAGTCAACGAGACATTTCTTCCCCTCGAACTGAAAATGCCGGACGCCGGAAAACCCGCCCCCGATTATATCGTCGAGCCCGACAGAAGGACTATCCTGACGCAACTGATCCCCAAAATACTGAAAATACAACTCTTTACCGCCCACCTCGATTCGGTCACCTCGGAACATGCCGCCCGCATGACGGCCATGAGGATGGCTACCGATAATGCCGACGACCTCACCGAAGCGCTTACGCTGGAATACAACAAACTGCGACAGCAATCCATTACCAACGAGCTGCTCGATCTTGTCGGTGGTTCATTCGACAACCACTAAATTCAATTTCCTCATCCGGCAGCCACGCCTAAATCGTTGTAGTGATATTGCCGATATAACCGAGGAGTTCTTCCCTGCCCTGCCCTTTTTCGGATGAGGTAACAAAGACGGGCGGCAACTCCTCCCAGGTTTCCAACAGCTTCTCTTTATAGGCATCGATATTCAACTGCAGACGCCCGGAACCCAGCTTATCGGCTTTGGTAAAGACAATGGCAAACGGTACCCCGTTCTCACCCAACCACTCCATAAATTCCAGATCGATCTTCTGCGGCTCATGGCGTGAATCCACCAGCACAAACAGGTTGGTCATCGCTTCGCGCTCAAGGACATAATCCTCGATGATCTTACGAAGTTTATCGCGCCCCTCTTTACCCCGGCGCGCATAACCGTATCCCGGCAGATCCACCAGGTACCATTCGTCATTGATCAGAAAATGGTTGATGAGCATGGTCTTTCCCGGCGTAGAAGAGGTCATGGCTAACCCTTTACGGTTGGTCAGCATGTTGATAAGCGACGACTTCCCCACATTCGACCGGCCGATAAACGCGTACTCCGGCTTCCCGTCCTGCGGGCATTTCCGGTAGTCGCTGTTACTCACTACAAATTCGGCTTTCTTTATAATCATATTTCTTTTATTTCAAATTCAGGATTTCAGATTTCAGATTGTCTTAATCAACACATCTTTAAATCATCACATCATTAAATCACCTAACCACTTATCCCTACTTTTTAGTTTTTCACTTTTAGTTTTTCACTTTTCACCCCCGAGACCGCCCAGAGCCCCAGCCCCGTCAACAACCCGTTCAGCAGCAGCAGTTCATATCCCACCCGGTAGGCGAATAACTGCAGTATTGCCGCTTCTATCACAAAACAAAGTACCGGCGCCGCGAAAGCCACATAGGGTACCCATTTGTCCGTCGGTTTCACCTTGCTGTAAAGCCCGAAGAAATAAAGTCCCAGCAGCGGCCCGTAGGTATAGGAGGCCAGCTTGTAGATAGCCGTGATGATACTGTCCGACCCGATTGCTTCGATCAGCAGGATGATCAGCACAAACACCCCGCTGATCCCTACATGTACCATCCGCCGTGTGCGGATATCCCTCTGTTCCTGCTCTTTGGTCTGTGAAATGGGTTTCATATCCAGAATATCCACACAGAACGAAGTCGTCAATGCAGTCAAAGCCGAATCCGCACTCGAAAAAGCCGCCGCAACGATCCCCACGATGAAAATACCCAATACAGCCTGGCCAAGGTACCCGCTCGCAATCACGGGCAGGATATTATCCGACACTTCCGGCAGTAGAATACCGTGCTGTTCCGCAAAGACAATCAGGAGCACCCCCAGGCAGAGGAACAGAAAATTGATCGGGGCAAATGCCATTCCGTACGATACCACATTCTTCTGTGCATCTTTCAACGTGCGGATGGTCAGGTTCTTCTGCATCTGGTCCTGGTCCAGCCCTGTCATCACGATCGTGATAAACATGCCACTAAAGAACTGCTTGAAGAAATTCTGCGTACTCGCCCAGTCGTCAAATACAAAAATGCGCGAGTGCGGACTCGCCACGATCGTCTGCACCATCCCTCCAAAACCCAGATCCAGCCGCAAAGCCACCTGCCATACGATCAGTATCAGCGCAGCGATAAACAGGATCGTCTGCAACCAGTCCGTCCATATGATGGTCTTGATGCCGCTCTTGTGGCTATAAAGCCAGATGACCAGGATAATTCCCGTCACCGTCACTACGAAAGGCACCCCCCAGGCGTCAAATACCAGCGTTTGCAGGATAAAGGCGACCAGATAGAGCCGCGCCGCCGCGCCCACGATCTTCGAGATCAGGAAGAACCATGCTCCCGTCTTATAGGATCTCGGTCCGTACCGCTGATCCAGGTAACCGTAGATCGTGGTCAGGTTCAACCGGTAATAAAGCGGCAATAATACATAGGCAATCACCATGTAGCCCAGGAAAAATCCGAACACCATCTGCATATAGGTCATATCCAGGTTACGTACCATTCCGGGCACGGAGACGAAGGTCACCCCCGAGATCGATGTACCGACCATAGCCACAGCCACGACATACCATTTGGAAGATTTATTGGCGCGGAAAAAGGTGTCATTGCCCGACCCTTTCCGGCTCGTGAGCCATGAAACCAACATTAATACGCCGAAATAAACGGCGATCACGATCAGGATAAAAGCAGATTGCATAATGAATAGGTGTTGTTCCGGGATAAATCGTGAACGGATTTAATTTTTGAGTGCAAATATAGTGAAAGCCGGGAGAAATGCCAAGCTTGTTTGAGCATTTCCGAGGCGCATCCTATATTATGGAAATGTAAAAAACAAAACGCTAAAGGACAAATAAAAAGGGTTAAAACAAAATGCAGCACCGGTTGTTTATTATATATTCCGACTGACGACCACCCGAAGCCAAAGGACAAACGTGTCTGGGTTTTGGTGAAGTACGGAGGAAGAAGACAAAGTCAAATCACAAAACGCATGGCAAAAGAAAAGGTGTGCCTCATCATCAACCCTGTTTCGGGTACGGAATCCAAGAAAAACATTCCCGAGGAAGTGGCGGCCGCATTCGACCAACGGCAATATGATATCATTATCCGTATCACCGGTTATCCCGATCATGCTACGGAGATTGCCCGGAAGGCGGCGAAAAAAAACTACAAATATGTGCTTGTGGCCGGTGGCGACGGCACGGTAAACGAGGTAGCCAAGGTGCTGGTACACACCAACACCACCTTGGGGATCATCCCCTCCGGATCGGGCAACGGGCTGGCCAGGGAACTGGGCATACCGATGGATCCGGAGAAAGCCATCGACATCATCCTCCGCGCGCATACCCGCACTATCGATTACGGCGTGGCTAACGGGCATATCTTTTTCTGCACCTGCGGTTTCGGGTTCGACGCTTTTATCAGCGACCGGTTTGCCGAGGGTAAAAAACGCGGCCCGTTGGGTTACGTACGCAATATCTTAGAGAGCGTGGTCGACTTCCGCTCGGAAGAGTATGAGATCACCTCCGACGAGGAAACCATTACGGAGCGTGCCTTTATCCTCACCTGCGCCAATGCGTCGCAGTACGGCAATGATGCGCATATCGCCCCTGGCGCCAGTATGGATGACGGCATGATCAATGTCTCCATCCTGAAGCCGCTGAACGCCCTCGAAATACCGCAAACCACCCTTCAGCTCTTCACCAATAATATCGACAGGAACAGTAAGATGACCACCCTGGTCACCCGCAACCTGCGGATCAAACGCTCCCGTGCGGGAGTGATGCATGTGGACGGGGAGCCGGTGAATACCGGCAACGAAATCAATGTAGAAACTATTCAGGGGGGACTAAAAGTGCTGGCTCCCGACAATGGCGCCCACGAAAAAAAGCGGAAAGAGAGTGAAAATATCTTCAACTCCCTCACCCGCTGGCTTAATTGATAATCACCTTTTTTTCCAGACAGTAACCTGTAGCATCCGGTGTTCCGTTAGGCGCGACGATCTCTTCACCGGCCGGCGGATATCCTGCGGATCGGCTACAAGGTTGAACTTCGGTGTCAACACTGCCTTTATACCATCGAATGAGGTCACCGGTTCGCCATCCTTCTTAAAACCGCCCGGCCATTTATCCCTCGGTGTCTTTGCCGGATCCCATTCATAGTCCGAAGCCAGCATCAGGTAGCCGTTATCGTTCAGTCGTTGATGGATCTGCGACAGGAATAGCAGCGGATCGCTCAGTTCTTCCAGCAACGCAGGTATAATGACCAGGTCGTACCCCGAATAGTTAGGCTTCAGGTTCATCGCGTCCGCCTGCATAAACAGGATATTCCCCTTTGCTTCCGCCAAACCGAAATCAGCCAGCACGATATCGCGATAGAACACCAGTTCCCCTTCATCCTTTGTGGTGTAACGTACATATCCCTGTTCCTGCAACTGAATAGGGATCCTTATCATCCTTGCGGTGAAATCGAGCGCCGTCACATCTTTGTATTTCCTCGCCAGTTCAAAGGCGAGCCGGCCCGTGTCGGCATTCATATCCAGGATACGCGCCCCGGTATCACCCTTCAGCAGGTCATCCCCCAACTCTGCCATCCGGAGGGCAAAAACAGGTTCATTGAACCAGGCATCACCCCAGTTATTCTCACAAGAGAGCGTTACCTCCTCATCCGTTTCGTAATCCGCCTGCCGTATTACCAGCGGCGTATCCGACTCAACATACCTGAATCCGGCATGCTGATAGAAATGCCTCCGGAAAGCGTATCGGGAATGGATCGTCGCTTCGTTACCGGTCGAGATCCAGGAACCGCCCTTGATCAGGTTATGCTTGCCGTCGAAGGTAGGCGTGGAGAAATCATCGTACATCGGATGCACTTTAAAGCCCGGGAATCCTGTGATAGGTGTCTCCGTCCACTGCCACACATTGCCGGCCACATCAAAGAAACCTCCCTGCTCGAACATATCCACAGGGCATGGTGATGTGAAATATTCCAGATTGATATTGCCCGGCGCCTGCTCCCATTCCGTCACCTCCGTCAGGCCCGCCGCCTTATGCAGGCGATACCATTCCGCCTCGGTGGGTAACCTGAAGTTACGGCCTGTCTTCGTACTCTTCCAGTTACAGAAAGCCTTTGCCTCCAGATAGTTCACCTCCACCGGCCAGTTCCACGGCATGGGTATCTCCCCGGCTACCAATCTTAACCGATAGGCGTTCCCGTCTTTCCGCCAGAAGAGCGGCATCTGCGCCTGCTTAAAGTTGCGCCAGTTCCATCCCTCTTCCGTCCAGTATTGTTCTGTGTCATATCCTTTATCCTCTATGAACGCCAGGAATTCCCGGTTGGAAGTCAGGTATTTTGCCGCCGCGAAATCAGCCACTTCCTCCTCATAGGCGCCATATTCATTATCCCAGCCGTAAAGCGGATAATCCGCCGGTTTTCCCAATCGCATCGTAGCGCCCGCCACCGGGATCAATTCGTTTTCCGGCGCCTCACCGGTCACCGTACACCGTTCGCCAAACCGGCCCTCTACTACCTGATCCAACGGCAATTGCCTGATCAGCACCGACGAAGTCTCCAGATGGATCCGTTCATGTTCGATTCCCATCATCACGATCCAGAAAGGGCTCTGCCAATCGATCGGCAGTTCAAGCGGGGTATTGTCGATCACATTCAGGATCAATTCTTTCGCCTTATCCCGGTAAGCCCGCACCTCCGACACCGGGGGCCAGTCGTAATGGTTGTTATCCAGATCGTCCCAGCTCATCTCATCCACCCCAATGGCAAAAATCGATTCAAACTTAGGATTGATGCGCCGGTCGATCATCTTTGCCAGATAAAGTTTATTGATGAAAAAGACAGCCGTATGCCCCAGGTAAAAGAGAAGGATATGGCGCAGCGGATCGCCCCGCATATAAAACACATCATCCGACTTCAACTGTGTATATAGTAATTCGTCAATTGCCCATGTCTTCAGGAAATAATCACGGATCTCCTGCCGTTTCTCTTCCGGTGAGCCGGAGCGCAGATCAATTGTTTTAGCAAGTAAATTCTTCATTTTTATTATTGTAAGATTCAAAATTCAAAATTCAAAATTCAAGATTTAAGATTCAAGATTTAAATCATCAAATCGTTAAATCATTTTTCACTATTAATTTTTCACTTTTTTCCCCAGATATACCTTCTTCATCTCAAACTCCTCTCCGTCAGCGTTCAACTTCTTCTGTGAGATCCCGGCAATGGGTACGAACCCCAGCTTTTTGTAAAGCTCCACTGCGGGCCTGTTCTTCTCCCACACCCGGATCACTGCATATGAATAGTCTTCCGAGACCTTTCGCAGCAGGCACTCCATCATCCGTGAAGCAATCCCCCTGCCCCGGTAATCGGCGTGTACCATCACTTCAGCGATATAGACCGTCTGCCCGACCGGGATACCGGGACACTCCTCCACGGGAAAGTCCGGATCTCTCCTCAAGGGAAGGGATGCAAGCAATCCCACAAGCCAGTCGCCGACAAACGCCATACAGCCGGATCCGTCGCGCAATACCCCGTCCAGCGTAACTTCCACCGTTTCGGGAGCGATATACTGGGCATACTCCCCGGTAGTAAAAGCATGCAGATAAAGATCGATCAGCTTGCTTCTGAACTTGGGATAATTGAATTCATCCAATTCATATATCCTGATTACCTCTGTAGGACCTTCCATCCGGAGTTGTTTTAAATAACCGGCCGGAAAAGAGAATTCCCCGGCACGGAATGTACCGGTCCTCCTTTCGTGTGGACAATGCCCCAACGACATCGTACCGGGTTTTGTTATTCAACAAATTAGAATGAGGGATGTTCAAAAATCACCAGCCGCCAACCCTGCCGCCGCCGCCACCCATACCGGAAAAACCGCCGCCAAATGAACCGCTGCTCCAGTTTCCCCCTCCCGGGGAAGAGGATTTCGGCAGTGTGGCAGCATGACTCATCGTATTGGAGAGTGTGCTGTTGAGCATATGCCCGAAACCGGCAGGATTCACATAGGTACCCCCATACCATGCCGGACGGTAAGATTCAGGCTGTACGGAAGATGAGAGAAAGGTCTTCTCAAACTTCTCGCCCCATACTTTCTCCATATCCAGGGCAATCGCATAAGGAAGCAGTTGTTCAAAAACCGCAGGGGTCACGGAAGGGGGATTAAAAAACTGCAATCGTTTTTCTTCGGCAAAACTCAGGTACATCTTCAATCCTTCTATGGAGGAGCGGTAATGCAGTTTTCGCTCCCCGGGGCGCACAATCAGCCATGCATATACCGGATAAGCGATCACCAACAGCGGAAGGGTGATATGAAAAGCAATTCTATTCACCGGGAACTCCAGCAGACCGTTCTTCGCAAAACGGATAAGTAAAAAAGCATATGCAATCATCATGAGCCAGGGAATGATATGGAACTTCAGGTTGCGCCCCTCTCTCAACACTGCTCCATATTGATGATCCATGCTGTTATGGTAGGCGCGCACCATATCGGCAATATCTTCATTATATTTCCCGTCCAGAGAGAAATCATTGCCTGAGGCGAACAGGTATTGCATCACGACCTGCTCTTCCGGCGGAAGCGCCTTGTCGCTTTCTTTCAGTCTGGTGAGCGAATAGCACCTGTCCCGCCGTATTCCGAACAAACCCGTCCTTTCGATCACCTCCTCTATGTAGATATAGCCCTTCACAGAAAGATTTACTATGGAAGCGGTGATAAGGTCGTCCAGAAACCGCCCTTTGTACAGCATTCCCACACCCGCAGGAGAGAGTCCCTCCGGTGCTGCGAATTGGGGAATAGCGACCGGCTTGGGCGGATCGATGCCGAATCTGCGCCAGGTGATACTATAATAAATGAACAGCGCCAGGATGATGATAAGGCTGATAACCGCCAGGCCATATTTGTCGAAAAAGGTGAATTTCCGCGGTTGGGCGAACGGTGGTTGCCTCACCGCTCCTTTCGTGAAACCGACCGACAAGGTAAGCATTGCCTGCGGCGGCATATCGGCGGCGGTGATAAACAGAGAACCATTGTCCCTGCTTTCAGTCATGCAATTGCTTTCGGTCGACCCGTAAGCTCCGGTATAACAGCGGTAGCTCAGTATTTCCGCCTTTTCCGGCAAACGCACCACAGCGCTCACCGAATCAATGGTGCGGTCAGATTCGCCGTTCACGTTCCAGCTCAGCTCATCGTAATCGGCAAAAAAACCTACCTGTCCCGCCGTTTCATACACAATTTCATAGGAATAAAAGCCGGGCGACAGAAATATATCTTTCTCACCCACGTAAATCACCAGATTTCCCTCCCTCGTCTCAGTGAAAAAGCCGGTCGGATTCCCATCCTGCAGTACCTCGGTCACGGCATATTCCATCTTTATCCGGCTTCCCTCCCTGTCGCGCCTTGTAAGGGGCAAAGAACGGGTAACTCCCCGTTTAAAGAGATCTCCTTTGGCGTAGATACGGATATTTTCACGCACGGTGATTATGCCCGAACTATCCACACTGATATCGGAATGAAACGTGTACACCTTTTCCTCCTGCGCAATCAGCGCTGCGAAAGAAAAAAACAGAATGAGGGAGGAGATGAGTGAGCGCATCAGAATTGTATCCGGGGAACCTCTTTCTCAGCTTCGTTTTCGAGTTCGAAAAAGAGCGATTTGGTAAAGTTAAACATACCGGCTATGATGTTACTCGGGAAGGAATCGATCACGATATTTTTTTCCCGCACCGTCCCGTTATAATATCTTCTCGATTTCTCGATATCCGACTCAATCATGCTCAACTGATCCTGTAACTGCAGGAAGTTCTGGTTCGCCTTCAGTTCGGGATACTGCTCAGCTACAGCCAACAATCTGATCAACGCGGCATTCAGGCTGTTTTCGGCAGCTTCCTGCGATTTTACACCGGACGCCTGCATAGCGCTTGCACGCGCCTGCGTAACCCGTTCGAAGGTTTCTTTCTCGTGGGTGGCATACCCTTTTACGGTTTCCACCAGATTGGGAATAAGATCATGCCGTTTTTTCAACTGAACGTTGATGCCGCTCCATGCCTCTTCCACCATTGTACGTAGTTTTACCAGTCTGTTATAGATAGATACGCCGTAAAGAAGTACTATAACCCCCAGGGCAAGAATAAGTAATATGATTCCCATATATTTACATTTTAATTGAATAGAAAACGGGTTAAAGATACAATATATTTGCTGTTCTGATAATGAACAGCAAATATATTTTTCAGAACAGAGGGTTTGATCGTCCCGGATCAGGCAATTTCTACCAGCGGCGTTCCTTCCATTACCATATCCCCTTTTTTGACAAAGACATGGCGCACGGTCCCGGAAACCTCAGAAATGATATCGTTCTCCATTTTCATGGCCTCAAGCACGAGGATATTTTCTCCTCTTTCCACCCGATCCCCCTCTTTTACAATAATCTGCAGAATATTACCCGGCATCGGGCATCTTACATAATATCCTTTTGAATCTTCTGTGTGTGTATGCTCCGCCTGTGAATCCACTGTTTCCTGCGCCTGCGGGATCACTGTTCCTCCTTGTTTTGCCTCCCATTCTTTCCGGCGTTGGCCCTTCAGGAAATTTGCGGCGACACTGGGGAACAATTCAAGCAAAAGCAGTTCTTTTTCATCCTTTGCCAGGGGAATGCCTCCTGACTCCTCCAGCACCGGATTGTCCTGACGCTTGTAGGTGGAAGTATCGTAGGGGGTTTCTTCCCGTGTGCCGGCGATCTTCAGCCGGAATTCGGGATCCACCGGAACGGGAGTTCTCCCGTATTCCCCCTTTACAAGGGAAACGAATTGATTGGACGGATTGGCGTACTTGGGGCGTCCGTTTTTCAGGTTCAACGCAGAGGCCACGGCTTGAGCGCCCACAATCTGGCTGGTAGGCGTTACCAGGGGAGGTAACCCCGCGTCGAGACGCACACTGGGGATCAGCTTCATTGCCTCCGGCAGGATATCGAGCGAATTGAACTGCTTCAACTGAGCAACCATGTTCGTGTACATTCCTCCGGGAATCTCGGCGTCCTTGACCTGCTCATCGGGTGCGGGAAAATGAAAATAAGCTTCAATCGCGTGGCAGGCATTCAACAAGGCGGCTTCGTCATTGCTTTTCGCTGCTTCAATAGCCAGATCAAACTCTTTGTCGATTTCGGCCGGAAGAATGTCAGTCAACGGATTGAACGGTTTCGGGAACTGTTTTACGGCGTCGTACGCCTCCAGTTCCTTGCGTATCCCAAGCAACTCCTCATTGATCCTGGCCACCGCCTCCATGTTCACATCCAGTTCAATGCCGAGTTTCCTGCAGAAAATATAAATCAATTCTATGGCCGGAGCAGCAGGGCCGCCGGCAAAGTTCCAGATAACGGTATCCACGATATCCACTCCGTGGATGATGGCAGCGAGTACGGCTCCCAATCCGAAACCGGGTGTACAGTGCGTATGGAAATCAATCGGCACATTCAGTTGTTCTTTAAACAGGGGTACCAACCTGGCTACCCGGGAGGGCGGTATCAGCCCGCTCATGTCTTTTATCGTGATCATATCGGCGCCCAGGGCAAGCATCTCTTTTGCCTTATCCACAAAGTATTCATCCGTAAAAACAGGTTCATAGGCGGGTTTCACAGTTTCTTTTTTAGAAAACAAGCCGAACAATCCTCTTTTTTTATTTTCGGAGAGGGGTTCTTCATCGTATTTCGGATCCACCGTATAGCAAACGGCACAATCGGCCATCCCCCCGTATTTCTTAATACACTCTACGCTCGACCTGATATTATCCACATCGTTCAAGGCGTCAAAAATACGCATGATATCCAATCCCGAAGCAACGGCGTTTTTAAAAAATCCGTCGATGATCTCGTCGGGGTAAGGAGCATATCCGTATAAATTACGTCCGCGGGAAAGGGCGGTCAATTTGGAAATATTTCCGACCGCATGATGAATTTTCTCCAGCCTGTCCCAGGGGTTTTCATTCAGAAAACGCATTACCGAATCGGGGACGGCGCCTCCCCACACTTCCATTGCATAAAAATTGGCCTCCTTATAATAGGGCAATACCCTGTCCACTTGCGATTGGTTCATTCGCGTGGCAAAAGCCGATTGCTGACCATCCCTCAACGTGAGGTCCCTGATCAAAAGTCTCCGTGTCATACTTAAGTGGTTTTTACTTAATTAACTAGATTTTCCTTCACATTCGAATAATAACAACTTATTTTCAATTCAGTTGTAAAAAAACTATAAAACTTTCTCCCCCGGATTGGCTTATCGCAGGATCACCCGTTCTGACAAATCTATCGGAGAGTTAGCCTACCACAAAGATACGCTAAATTAGTTTATCCCCTCTGAATTGCGATAAATAAACGGAACTTCGGGAAAAAATCGTAAATTTGACCTTAAAAATAGTAAACTCATGCGAAAACTGACCATTCTTCTCTTATCAAGCTTTTTTTTCCTGCAGGCGCCGGCAATGGATGACGCCAGGATGATGCGTTATCCCGACATCAACGGAAACCTCATCACCTTCGTCTATGCAGGCGATATCTGGACGGTGAACGCCGACGGCGGAGCCGCCAGGCGGATCACCTCACATCCCGGCATCGAACTGTTCCCCAAGATCTCACCCGACGGCAAATGGATCGCCTTTTCAGCCGAATACTCCGGCAGCCGCCAGATATGGGTAATGCCCTCCGGGGGAGGTACGGCGCGGCAACTTACCTTCTATAACTCCATAGGAGAAATGCCGCCGCGGGGAGGGTTCGACAATGTGGTGCTCGACTGGACACCCGACAGCAAACAGATCCTCTTCCGGGCTAACCGCACAAGTTTCGGCGACCGGAACGGACGTTACTTTACCATCGGTATCGACGGCGGCTTTGAGGAACCGTTTCCCCTTGTCAACGGCGGATTTGCCACCTTTTCACCCGACGGGTCGCAACTCTGCTTTACACCGGTCGACCGTGAATTCCGTACCTGGAAACGCTATAAAGGCGGGCGCGCCACAGACCTGTGGACCTACGACCTGGTAAACAACCGTTCACAACAGATCACTCAATGGGCGGGTTCCGACCAATGGCCCGTATGGTACGGCGGCCATATCTTCTTCGCCTCCGACCGCGACACACGCCTCAATATCTGGCGCTATAACATGACCACCGGCGAGAACGAACAGATTACCCGCCATACCGATTTCGACGTGATGTGGCCTTCCGGGCATAACGGTAAACTGGTCTATGAAAACGGCGGTTACCTTTACGTGCTTGACCTGGCATCAGGCGACAGCCGCAGGATCACCGTGAGCATTCATTACGACAATCCGAACCTGCAGTCTTACTTCAGGAATGTGAAGGATTTCATCGGCAGCTATACCCTCTCGCCCACCGGCAAGCGGGCACTCTTTGAAGCCCGCGGCGATATCTACAGTGTGCCGGTCGACAAAGGTGAAATACAAAACCTCACCAATACCCAGGGCGTGCGTGAGATCTCTCCCGCCTGGTCGCCCGACGGCAAGCAGATCGCCTATTACTCCGACGCTACCGGCGAGTATGAACTTTACCTCCTCGAAAATAAAGAGGGAGCAAAACCGCGGCAGATCACCCGCGGCTCCGCAGCCTGGAAATATACCGCCGAATGGTCGCCCCGCAATACCCACCTCGTCTATAGCGACCGCACCATGAAACTGTGGCTTGTAGATGTTTCCACGGGCCGGCAGGCCGCTATCGACGAGGCTACCGCCGAAGAGATCAGGGATTATGCCTTCTCTCCCGACGGCGACTGGATAGCCTACAGCAAATCATCGCCTAACTACCAATCTGCCCTTTGGGCCTACCAGCTCTCCACCGGACGCAAGTACCAGCTTACTGACGCCTCTTTCTCCGACGGCAACCCGGTATTCAGCCCTGACGGAAAGTTCCTCTTCTTCACCTCCAATCGCGACTTCAACCTCGCCTTCAGCAGTTTCGAGTTCGATTACCTTTACAACAACGCCACCCGCATTTACGCCCTCCCGCTACGCGACGACGGCACCACCCTTGCCCCCTATAAGGAAGACAAGGAGCCCTACGGCAACGAAAAAGAGGACAACGCGAAGAAAAATGAAAAGGACAGTACTGAGAAAGAGGACGGCAACGGCAAACCATCCTCCGGCGAAATGAAGGTGGAAATCGACTTAGATCACATCCGGAACCGCATTCAGGCATTACCCCTGCAGCCCGGCAACTACCACATCATCGGCGCCGTGGAAGAGGGACTCCTCTACGCCGAAGGGAACAAGATCATGCGCTATAATATCAACGAAGAGAAAACCGAAGAGATCCTCAACGGCGCAGGCTACGGTATCCCGGCTGCCGACGGCAAATCGTTCATCTATCGCAAAGACGGTGATTACGGCGTGGCCAAAAACCAACCGGGACAAATCGCCGGCACCGGCATGATCAAACTGGACAACCTTACTATGAAGATCGATCCCCGCGCGGAATGGAACCAGATCTATGCCGACGCTTTCCGTATCTTCCGCGACTACTTCTATGTCAATAACCTTCACGGCGTGGACTGGCAAGGTATCCAAAAAAATTACGGCGCATTGCTGCCCCATGTACCCAGCCGGTTCGATCTTGACTATATCCTCAATGAAATAGTGAGCGAAACCAACACAGGCCATGCTTATGTGGACTGGGGCGATATTGCACGGGTTGACCGTATCCACGGGGGACTTCTGGGAGCGGAACTCGAAGCCGACCTCTCCGCCGGGCGCTACAGGATCAGGAAAATATACGCCGGTGAGAACTGGAATGAAAGCAGACGCTCTCCCCTTACCGAGAGCGGGGTAAACGTGAAGGAAGGCGACTATATCATCCGTATCAACGGACAGGAGCTGACCACCGCCCGGAATCCCTATGAGCTGCTCGAAAACCTGGGAGGCCGCCATATCGAGCTGACCGTGAATAACAACCCCTCCGCTGCGGGAGCGAAAAGCTATACCGTCAAAACCATCACCAGCGAGCAGGAACTCAGGTACATGGACTGGGTGAGTGAGCGCAGGGAAATGGTCGACCGCCTCTCGGGCGGTAAGGTCGGCTACATCCATGTACCCAACACCGCCGTCGAAGGCAACCGCGAACTCTTCAGGGGAATGTATGCCTACCACCACAAGGATGCCCTTATCATCGATGACCGGTACAACGGTGGCGGCTTCATCCCCGACAGGATGATCGACCTGCTTAACCGCCGTACCCTGGTCTACTGGCACCGCAACGGGCTGTCCCAACCCATGAAGACGCCCGGTATCGCACACGACGGGCCCAAGGCCATGCTCATCAACGGCTATTCCTCCTCCGGCGGCGACGCCTTCCCCTACTTCTTCCGCAAGACCGGTGAAGGCAAACTTATCGGTACGCGTACCTGGGGCGGACTGGTCGGTATATCCGGCAATGCCCGCCTGGTGGACGGCGGTTATATCTCCGTCCCCCGCTTCGGCATCTACGACAAAACCGGCGAATGGATCATCGAAGGCATCGGCGTCTATCCCGACATAGAGGTGGTCGACCGTCCCGAAGAACTGGCCAAAGGGAACGATCCTGCCATCGAGAAAGCGGTCGAAGTGCTGCTTGAAGAACTCAGGGCCAATCCCCGGCCATCAGTAACCGCACCCCAGCCGCCCGACCGATCCCAATGGATCGAAGTGGAAATTAAATAATCCGGTGAACAATTGTAATTTACAGGTTGTTAAATAAAACAGGCAAATCGATCTAAAATAAATAACAGCCCTATGCATTACTTAAAAATCACAGCACTTTTTTTATTTGTTTTCATGCTGCTTTCCGCTTCGTGTGAAGAACGGAAGGTAAGCGACGGTGAACCGGAGGGGGATGTCCTTCCCCCGGTAGAGACCCGTGACCCCAATACCAGCTTCAAACCCGCTTTCGAGGGACAGACCCGCATTCAGGGAGTAAAAACCACGACTCCTTACCAGGCGACTGTTATCGCCGAGGGACTGGTGAAGCCCTGGGCAGTCACATTACTGCCCGACGGCCGGCTGGCTATCACAGAAAAAGGCGGCACCATGCGCATCGCTACTACGAACGGCAATGTAAGCAGCTCCATTACAGGCTTCCCCGAAGTGGACGACCGGAATCAGGGAGGACTGCTGGATGTAGCGCCCTCACCTGATTTTGGCAGCAGCAGGATGTTATACTTCACGCTGGCCGAACGCACGGCAGAGGGTTCCCTCACGGCCATAGGCAAGGGGAGGCTCTCGGACGATGAGACCCGGATAGAGGATTTCCGCATCATCTACCGCGCCATCCCCTATTACGACAACAGTATGCACTTCGGCAGCCGCCTCCTGTTCGATAAAAACGGACATATCTTCGCCACTACCGGCGAGCGGTCCGATCTGGCTACCCGCCCTAATGCACAGAAACTTAATACAGGCCACGGTAAAGTGATCCGTATTACGACCGAGGGCGCACCCGTGCCGGACAATCCGTTCATGGGTACCGAAGGAGCGCTGCCAGAGATATACAGTTACGGCCACCGCAATCCGCAGGGCCTCGATATCCATCCCGTCACCGGCGAACTCTGGCTCAGTGAGATGGGACCACGCGGTGGCGATGAGCTCAACCTCATCAAACCAGGGAAAAACTATGGATGGGCTACCATCACCTACGGCATCGAGTACAACGGCAACATCATCGGCGAGGGTATTACACAGCGGGAAGGCATGGAACAGCCTGTCTACTACTGGGATCCAGTGCTCTCGCCCAGTGGCATGGCCTTTTACAGCTCCAATGCCATCCCCGAATGGGAAAACAACCTCTTCATCGGCGGACTCAACAGCAACCATATTGCCCGGCTTGTGATCAAAGAAAACAAGGTAGTGGGCGAAGAGCGCCTGCTTGCCGATGAGGGGCAGCGTTTCCGCGATGTGGCCGACGGTAATGACGGCGCCCTGTATGCCGTAACGGATGAAGGACGATTATACCGGATCGGAGCGGAATGACCACGAAATCATCCACATTATCCCGAACCGGTCTTTGAAACTTCCGAAGTAATCGCCCCAGAACATATCCTGCATGGGCATCTCCACCTCACCGCCGGCGGACAGTTCGTTGAACAGCCTGTCCGCCTCCTCGCGGCTGTCGGCTGTGGCACTGATATAGTTATTGTTTCCCTGATGAAAAGGATTCCCCATACCGGGAACTACGTCCGATCCCATCAGCAGATCGTTACCTACAGGCAATGAGACATGCATCACACGGTCTTTATAGGCCTCGGGCACATCCATCCCATCCACATCTTTCATTCTCATGATCCCGCCTTTAAACTCTCCGCCGAACACGGATCTGTAGAAATTGAAAGCTTCTTCACATGTACCGTCGAAATCGAGGTACGGATCTAATTTAACCATGATTTTTAAATGTTTAAGTGATTGTAAATAATGAACGTTTTCGTTAAGCGAGTACAGAGGCAAAACTTGTTTTGACTATGTCGAGCGTAGAAAACGACTAATTTTAATGAACTATTTCGTTAAGTGAGAGCAAAGCAAATTTATTTGTTTTGCCGAACGCAGAATTAACAATTGAGGAGCGAAGGCGACTCAAATAGTCTACTGTAATTGAAATTATTCGGGCGATTCCGCAGCTTCCCTCAGTTTCCTGATATCCATCTTTTTAATTTTCAACATCGCCTCGAATACTTTGGGTGATTTTAGTATCAGTTCTTCGAACTCCCTGGGCGTGATTTGCCAACTGACCCCATATTTGTCCGTCAGCCAGCCGCACATCACTTCTTGGCCGCCATCGGCAGTAAGGCCGTCCCAATAGTGATCTATCTCCTCCTGGGTATCGCACTCTACCACCAGTGAGACTCCTTCGTTGAAGTTGAAGGCGTGCGGATAGGAACTATCCATACTCATCAGCAGGTAACCGTTCAATGCAAATTCGGCATGCTGGATATTTCCCGCGGTCTCACCCTCCTCACCGGTATATCTTGATATACCTCTTATTCCCGATTCGGGAAAAAGCGAGGTGTAAAAACTCATCGCTTCCTCCGCTTTGCCGTTGTTATCTCCTACGAACATCATTGTAGGCACTACTTTCTGAATGATATCCTTCGCTTCGGCGGCAATCAGTTGCCATGATACACCGTAGCGGTCCTCTACCCAGGCATACTTCGGGCTGAACGGGTAACTGTCGAGCGGCATCAAAGTACTTCCCTCTTGTGTTAGTTTTGCGTACAGATCCTCTACCTCCTTTTCCGATGTAGTGAGGTACATCAGCGAGATTGAGGGATTGGGAAAACTTTCCTCGTTGCCGTTCAGCAGCATGATCCTTTGACCGCCTATCGTAATAATATCCACATAGCGATCCTCATCCGTTATTTTTGTATCGGGAAAAACGGACACGTAAAAACCCGCCATCTCAGGGGCGTTATTATTTTTGCACCAAATGCAAGGGTAAATGGGTTGATGATTTTTCTGTGCCATGATTTTTACTGTTTTAGAACGATTCCATATTACAAAAATAGGATGACGGCTTTTTAATACACTTATCCTATGACAAGAAAAAACCAAAAAGTGTCCAAAATCGGGTTATGTCACGAAATGGTTAAGTGGACTTATCCTACGGTTAATTCTTTTCGGATGCGGCTTAAAGAAGTATCCGTGATGCCCAGATAAGTCGCAATCTGCTTCAGTGGGGCCTGCCTGATCACCTGGGGATTTTCTTTAATCAACTTCAGATAACGTTCTGTGGCTGTTTGGGTAATCATTTCTACCGCGCGTTGCTTCGACTGAAAAAGCTGCTCCGACATCCATGCCCGTCCCCATTCATTCAATCCCTGGATGGAGTGGTATAGCATCTCAAACCGGTCGAGATCGATCTTCCAACAGACACACTCTGTCAGCGCCTGAATATACTCCTCGGAAGGGATATGCTGGAACAGCGACAACACTTCAATAACTACTTCCCGATTGGAAAAAAAGTTAGTCGTTATCTCATTCGCGTCGTAATCATAGACAAACGACCGCATCAATCCGTTTTCAAGGATCAGGTAACTGTTTGATCTCTCACCGCGCTTCAGAAAAAAATCCCCTTTGTAAAACATTGCTTTCGTATGCATATTGCCGATCGTAATCAGATTTTCCTCTGTCAGCAAAGGATGCCGGTATACCTCTCTCAGGGTTTTCTCTTTATCCATTTTAATTCCGCTTGCCCTTCTTCATTGCCTGAAGAGTAGCTTTAATTGCTTCTTTTGCCGTGGGATAGACAAATTCATACCCTGCATCGCGTACTTTTTGCGATGAGATACGGCTACCGTAAAGGATCATATCGGCCGATTGCCCCATAAAGACGCGAAGCAGGAATGCCGGCAGCGGTGGCATAAAGAAAGGACGTTTCATCTCCTTCGCCAACATCCTCATAAATCCCACGTTGGTCTTGAATTCCGGTGCAACCGCGTTATAGACACCCTGCATGGAATTATCCCCGACCGCTTTCAAATAGAGACGGCAGAGGTCGTCAATATGGATCCAGCTCAGGTGCTGTTTGCCCGAACCAAGTGGTGCACCCAGTCCGAACCGCGTCGGCAGCACCATTTTCCCGAAGGCCTCACTCTCCCTGGAGATCACGAAAGCGGTCCGCAGCGCCACCGTGCGTATGCCCAGTTCCTCACGGAACCTGAAAGCCTCTGCTTCCCATTTCCGGCAGGTACGGCTCAGGAAGTCGCTGCTCGGGGGATTATCCTCCTCGGTAAATATTCTCTCTCCTGTTTGCTGCCCATAGAATCCGACCGCAGAAGCGGAAATAAACGCCTCCGGCTTTTTATCCATCCGCTTCACCGTCTCCAGCAACAGTTTCGCCGTCTGCACGCGGCTCTCTACGATCTTCTGCTTCTTCAACCGCGTCCAGGAGCCGTCGCCCAGGTTCGATCCCGCCAGGTGAATGATCACATCGGCCTGTTCCACCGCCTCCGTATCGATCTCTCCCTTGCGGTAGTCCCACCGATAGCGGGGGATCTGCGCCTTCACATACCGTTCACGGCTCAGCCAGATCACCCTGTAACCTTTCTCAATGAGCAATTCCGATAACCTTTTGCCCACCATTCCCGATCCGCCTGTAATTAAAATCGTCTTCATACGATTATCTGTTTCCTCCCTGCCGGGGCTCATAAAACATCCCTTATCCCGGGCGTTTTGTCGAATATCCTTTTAGCAAAAGGGCAGAGAGGCAAAATTTTCATGTCATTGTCCCGCGCATATTCCACTGCGGCCACTACCAGCTGTTTGCCGACACCTTTGCCGGCATATTCGGGCCTTACTTCGGTATGATCAATGATGAGCCTTTTCTCCCCTGCCCGGACATAAGTCATCTTTCCGGCTTCTTTGCCGTTATCCGCGGCTTTGAACACGCCTTTTCCCCCGGTATCGATCTGTTTGATTTCCATGATCCCTTTGTATGTTATCACCTTCTGCTGCCGCTCATGGCGATCATGATGTAATAGAGCAGCGTGGCCAGGGAGCCGAGTGCAGCCACTACGTAGGTGTAGCCTGCCCAGCGGAGGCCATCCACTGCCTGGTTATGGTTGCTTGCATCGGTAATACCGGCGCTGCTCAACCAGCGGAGGGCGCGGTTGGTGGCATTCTTCTCCACCGGCAGCGTGATAAAGCTGAAGAGCGTGGTGAGAGCGAACATCCCGATCCCGAGCCAGAGGAGCATCGGAAAGGTCTGGATCAGGATAATGCCCGCCAGGATCACCCACATCACCCATTTGGAAGTAGAGGAGATCACCGGCACCAATGCCGACCGCATCTTGAGAGGAGCATACCCCATCGCGTGCTGAACGGCATGGCCCGTTTCGTGCGCCGCCACAGCCGCAGCCGCCACACTGTAAGAACCATATACCGGCTCGCTCAGGTTAATCGTCTTGTTCAACGGGTTATAGTGGTCCGTCAGCTGCCCCCTCACGGAGATCACCTGTACATCGTAGATCCCGTTGTCGCGCAGCATCTTTTCCGCCACCTCCTTTCCCGTCATTCCGTTACGGAGAGGTATCTTTGAGTACTTTTTAAAGCGGCTCTGCAACGTACCCTGTACGATCCAGCCCGCCACTGCAATTGCAATAAATATAATCCAGATTGTTGCCATTTGTTATTATTATAGTGTATTTCTTAATAGTGTATTTCTTATTCCCATGTGAACGTTTTCGTGAAGTGCTCCGCACGGAAGCCAGGTTCACCTGCCTTCTGCCGTTGCACTGAATATTTCAACCTTAAAACATCTTAGCGCCGGCAAAAGTTCACCCTCCGGGAAAAGTGCATTATCAATGAAGCAGGTTGAATTACCGGTAAAATAAAGTGAGGGGTAGGTGAAGCAAAAAAAGAGCGCCTGGTCCGGGCGCCCTTAATGAAATTCCTTATAACGGAAGTATTATCTTATAATTGTCTGTGCACGGTCGGGGCCCAATGACACGATAGCCACAGGTACTCCCAGTTCCGTCTCCAAAAAGGTCAGGTAGTTGTTGAACTCTTCGGGGAATTCATCTTCCGACTGCATCTTCGTCATATCGGTCTGCCAGCCGGGCAGTTCCACATACACCGGTTCAATTCCTTCCGAGATGTCGTAAGGCAGGTCTTCCGTTTCTTCGCCGTTCACCTTGTAGGCCACACAGGCATTGATCGTCTCAAAGCTATCCAGCACATCGCTTTTGGTCATCACCAACTTGGTCACCCCGTTCAGCATGACGGTATATCGCAGCGCCACCAGGTCTATCCATCCGCAGCGGCGCGGGCGTCCTGTCACTGAACCATACTCGTTGCCGTTATCGCGCAACCGCTGCCCGTCGGCATCGACCAGTTCGGTAGGGAAAGGGCCGCTGCCCACCCGGGTGCAGTAGGCCTTGAAAATACCGTATACCTCGCCGATCGCCCCCGGGGGCACCCCCATCCCGCTACAGGCGCCGGCGCAAATGGTGTTGGAGGAGGTCACAAAAGGATATGAGCCGAAGTCTATATCCAGCATCGATCCCTGCGCGCCTTCGGCCAATACCGACCCGCCGGTCGCCAGGTGCCTGTTGATGAAATGTTCGCTGTCGATGATCCGGAACTCCTTCATCTTCCCGATGCCGGCAAACCACTCCTCTTCAAGGGCAGTCAGGTCATACTCAAAGCGGTAATGGTCGAGCAGTTCCTTGTGGCGCAGCACCGCGTTGCGGTATTTTTCCTCAAAGTTGTGAAACAGGTCGCCCACCCTCAGTCCGTGGCGTCCCACCTTATCGGTATAAGCCGGGCCGATACCCCGTCCCGTGGTGCCGATCCTGGCATCGCCCATCGCTTTTTCCGAAGCCGCATCCAGCAGCCGGTGCGTGGGCAGGATCAGATGCGCCTTTTGAGAGATAAAGAGCCTGTCGGTAAGGGAGTGTCCTGACGCCTCCAGCGCTTCCACTTCCTGTTTAAAGAGCGTCGGATCAATTACCACCCCGTTGCCGATGATATTTATTTTTCCATCCTGAAAAATCCCCGAGGGGATCGATTTCAGAATATATTTCTCACCCTCGAATTCCAGTGTGTGTCCCGCGTTGGGTCCGCCCTGGAATCGTGCCACCACCTCGTACCGGGGCGTAAGCACATCCACCACTTTACCTTTACCTTCGTCGCCCCACTGGAGCCCTAAGAGTACATCAACCTTCATTTTTTATCCTGTTTACCGTTGCTTTTATTCTGTTTGGTTTCATTTTTCCGTGCCAGCTTTCTGAGTTCCATCCGTTTGGCATGGATACACTTGCTGCATGTGCCGTAGATATAGGTGCTATAGTAGCCCACCTTGAACTTCCTGATCTTTTTGAGCTGGGCCGGCGTCAGCAGGTCGCCCGTCATCTCGCGCACCTCCCCGCAGGTAGTGCAGATAAGATGGTCATGATTTTCGTTACCATAAGCCCGTTCATATTTCGATATATTCGCCCCGAACTGATGTTTCACCACCAATCCGCAGTCCAGCAGCAGCTGAATAGTATTGTAGAGCGTGGCACGGCTCACCCGGAAGTTCACTTCAATCATGGAATTATAGAGCGAGTCCATATCAAAATGTCCCCGTACAGAGTAGATATGATCGAGAATAGCGAACCGTTCGGGTGTTTTTCTGTGTTTATGGAGCGTCAAATACTCCATAAACTCGTTCCTTACCTGTTGCTTCAATTTTTGAGCGGCATCCATATGGCTACAAAATTATTCTATTTTTTTCGATTTTCCTCTTTTTTCTAATGTAAAATTGATTTCGAATTTCACTCCCCACATTGACACATTATTCACATTGACACATTATTCACATTGGCACATTGACTCATCATCAAATCACTTTACCGTTTCCGAATGGTAGAAGAAAGCCGGGATACACGGCCCACTCTCGTTGTAGTATGGATCCGACGTGGTGACATAGTAGTAATAGGCCTTGTCGTTCTCCTCCGCCCGGTAGCGGAAGTGCGGTTCACGCAACCCTACGGCCATCAGGTTTTCGGCCCTGTCGATACGCAGCGTATCGCTTTCACTCCGGTACACGTTATAGGTCACCCTCTCCCCCTCGCTCTCCTCCCACGAAAGTTCAAATATTCCCTGGTCGTTCTTCTCCGCCCGGAGGTCGTACGGACTACCGGGTATTGAGTCGCATAGCCACGTCATGGGCGGCAGCTTCGCGGGGTATCTGTAATATTCGCGTAACTCCCGCAGGATCCCTTTCGTATCGGAGAGCACGTTCTCCGCGCGAAAATAGGCCTGCCCGTGCGTATCCTTATTGCGTGTATAATCCACCTGGTTCAGGATATCGCGTTGCGACCATCCCAATTCGATCATCTGGTAAGCCCCCAGCCCCGGCACCACGATCCGTCCGTTGCCGTGCTCCAGCCAGTCGTCCACAAAAGGATAGAAGAGCCTGTCCTTATAATACATCATCGGGTAGATCGCATCATGCTTGCCCGTCATCATCCATTTGCCCGCGTCCTGGGACACCGTCTCCAGTGCGGTCCATCCTACGCCGTTGCCACCCAAGGCGCGGTACCGTCCCAGCGGGGCGCTGCTCACCTGTACCCACGGCTTCAACTCCTTCACCAGGTCGTACGCCTTCGTCACAAAGCGGGTGATATTATCCCTGCGCCAGTCCGCCCGCGACTTGCCCTTACTATGCAGCCGGTACATCCCGTCGTCGGGGAAGCGCCCCCTGTTATCGGGATAGCGGATATAGTCGAAATGGATCCCGTCCACATCATAGTCCGTCACGATCTCCTTTATGAGCGAGAGCAGATAGTCGTCGGTACGCGGGTTTCCCGGGTCGAGGAACCACTCCCCGCCGAATTTTTTGGTGATGGAAGGATCTTTCCGGGTCACCGACCGTGTTCCCAGGCTGCGCACATGGCGGTCGTTCCCCAACGGATAGGTCACTACCCAGGCGTGACATGCCAGACCCCGTTTGTGGCACTCCTCCACGGCAAATGCAAGGGGGTCGAACGTAGGGCGTCCCGCCCCGGCGGGAGCAATGAGGGTCGACAACGGTTCAATCCGTGAGTTATAGAGCACCTCTCCCCTGCCCCTCACCTGAAATATCACCGTATTGAAATTATATTCCCGCAGGTTATCCAGCATCTCCGTCAGTTCCCTCTTCTGCGCCTCGACGCTCGTACGGTTACGCGGCCAGTCCAGTCCGTAGTTCGTGGTCAGCCAGACCGCCCTCACCTCCGTTACCGGCGGTTGGGACGGAAACAACCTTATTGTTCCGGTCAAAAACAAAATCAGCAGGGGAAATATTTTGTACATAGTATGAATTCGCAATTGCCGTTATAACGGAGTATTTGTTATTTTCCGGGCACAAATTTAGCATAAATAGAGGGTCCGGGGAGTCAATTTTAGAATGTTAACAGTTTTGGCTTCTTTCCCATGGCATCCTGGACTTGCTGAGGAGTGACTGCTAGGCGGTAAAAGACAATCAAAGGCTCCTGTGTAAAGAGGTCGAAATTTGCTGGTATTCTTATTTTTGTGTATCTTTGTTATAATTAAAGACATCTGATATGGCAACACGTGAAGAATATATAAGACTACTGCGTAAATTCGTTTCAGAGCATTGGTACTGAATACGGAATTTCGCGTATCGGTATTTTCGGTTCGGTAGCACGTGGTCAACAGACAGAAGATAGCGATGTGGACGTTCTTATCGAAGCTCCCGTACTCGACTTGCTATCGCTCATAGGCATAAAACGTCAGTTGGAAGAGATGTAACGTCCGCCCATTCTTGGTAACCATACAACATATAATTGCCGATTTGGAAAAACAAGAGTATGATAAAGAATAACCCGTAAAAGGTAAATAAGTATACAAACCGGTAAGTATGGCAGAAAAGAGATGGCTGGCAGCCTATGTGAAGATGCACCACGAGAAGCGGGTACGCGACCGGCTCACGGAGACGGGCATCGAGAACTTCCTGCCGGTACAGGAGGAAGTGCGGCAATGGAGCGATCGTAAGAAAAAAACGGAACGGGTACTTATTCCCATGATGATCTTCGTGCGTGTCGATACCGAAGAGCAGCGCACCGTCATTACCCACCCCTCCATACTCCGCTACCTGACGCTGCGTGGCGCACATACGCCCACAGCGATACCGGCAGAGCAGATGGAGCGTTTCCGTTTTATGCTCGACCATTCCGACAGCGCCCTCAATTTCAGTGCCGGCGACCTGCAGCCGGGGGAGAAAGTGCGCGTGGTCAAAGGTTCGCTTGCCGGTCTCGAAGGCGAGTTGGTCACCCTCGAAGGTAAATCCAGAATCGCCATCCGTATCCATCAACTTGGCTGCGCCGTGGTGGAGATGAGCACCTCCCTGATAGAAAAAATTTAAAAGTAACAGTCTATAAGCATTGAGTCGGAAAAAATTTATTTTTTCAATAAAATTGATGCTTATTCCATAAAATCATATTATATTTGCAACTTAAGTGGGTATTTCCGTACAAACGGAAACGCCATTGGAAAATCAGGTTTTGGAAAATCACTTTCCCTTGTTACCACAGCAAGCGGGGAAAGAATATGGGAGAAAAAAGGCTATTATTCATAAAAAATTGAATCCGGAAGTATGTTGGGATTCCTCAGATATATGTTTTTTTCGGGGAACAAAGCCGTTTACCGTTCCATTGCACGTGAATTTCAGACAAGTTCGTTCCGTGTCTATCGGTTGGCACACGGAAAAAGAGCAAAGACTAACAAAGATTATCAGATTCTGAAACATTTGCAAAAGCAGGAGATCATTGAAGGTGTGCTGCAAGTGGGTTAACGACTCTTTTTGTACGTAATTATCCCCAATTTTCAGGCGGCCGTGAAACGGTTGTCGGGTTTTTTTCGTACCTTTGCAGTTGCAATTCAAAAATATCCGAACTGATTATGATGATAGCCATAGATTTCGACGGGACCATCGTGGAGCATGCCTACCCCGAAATTGGTAAACCCATCCCTTTTGCTATTGACACGCTGTTGCAGATGCAGAAAGACGGCCACAAACTCATCCTCTGGACGGTACGCCGCGGCCAGTTGCTGCAGGAGGCCATAGACTACTGCGCCGGGCGGGGCCTTTATTTCTACGCCGAGAACGAGAATTACCGGGGAGAAGTGAAAGAAAAGAAAGGAGAGGTTTCACGCAAACTGAAAACCGACCTCTTTATCGACGACTGCAACTTAGGGGGCCTTCCCGACTGGGGCGTTATCTATAACGCCGTGAAGACCACGGCCAACGGAGGGAACGCCCTGCATTTGCTGGCAGGGCAGTCGGCTATGCCGGAACCCAAAAAGAAAAAGCGCTGGCTTTTTTGAGTATAAAGTCTCGTTTTAATGGAATAAATTGAGAGTATCCATATATTGAAAATGCACCCCAAAAGTCAGATAAAAACTTTTGGGGTGCATTGTGTATGTCAAAACTCTATTGGGTTCCGTTTACGTTCTTTTGTTCCTTTTTTCCCCTTTGTGGCCGTATCCGTAACCATAACCGTAGCCGTAGCCGTACCCGTATCCGCGGTGGAATTCGCTCACGTCATTCACTACCAGCAGCATATTCTTCAGTTTATTCTGTTCCATCAGGCTGTTGGCAAAACGAAGATTCCCCTTGCTGGAATAGTCGGCACGGCAGACATATACCGTGGCGTCGGTCACGCGGCTTAGTATCAATGTATCGGTTACCTGAGCCGAGGGAGCCGAATCGATAAAGATATAGTCGAACTCCTCCCTCAGTTTCCCGATGGCGCTATCCAGCGTGGGACGCGAGAGCAACTCCGCCGGATTGGGAGGGATAGGTCCCGAGGGAAGCGCATACAGGTTAGGATGAATGCCCGAGGGCACGATCAGGTTGTCGATATCTTTCTCGAAGCCGGAGAGATAATGAGTGATCCCGCCGGAGGTCTTCAGATTCATGTACTCCTTCAGGCGGGGAATACGCAGGTCCATTCCGATCAGCAGCACCTTCTTGTCGAGTAATGCCGTGCTGATGGCCATGTTGATGGCGACAAACGATTTTCCTTCACCCGATATGGTAGAGGTAAACACTACCACCTTATTGTCAGCGCCCAGCGTGAGCATCAGGTTGGTGCGGGCCATGCGGAACGCCTCATCGATGGGCCGTGTTTCGTTCTCCTGCACCGCCACATTATCCGCCTCTTCATGTTTCGGGATCTCGCCCAGCACCGGCACCTTGGTAATCCTGTCCACATCGGCGCGGGTGCGGATCTTGTATTGCAGTATATCCATCAGGTAGATAATACCTGCGGGTACCAATACCCCCAGCATCAGCGCCGCCAGTAACAGGATCATGGAACGGGGGGATACTTTTCCACCAAGCATTGCTTCATCGAGCACCTTGGCGCTATTGGCCGTAGCAGCTAGTTCCAGCGCGTTCTCCTCGCGTTTCTGCAGCAACATCAGGAAAAGGCTTGCTTTGATCTGCTGCTCACGGGAAAGTTCCATGAATTCACGCTCCTGCGTGGGCACGCTTCCGATGCGCCCACCATAGATATTGGCCTGGTTGCGTGCGTCGCGTCGCTGTATGCTCAGTCCCTGCTGCACGCTGTTGATGGATGAGTTGATATTCTGCCGCAAGCCGCTTATCTGCTCGTCGAGCCTCCGCATGGCCGGGTTATCGGCTGTCATGCTTTGGGAGAGCCGCTCCCGTTCCAGTACCAGGCGATTGTATTCGCTGGTGGTAGCCGCCAATGTGGGATCTTCCACCCCGACATTGGTGGGAAGGGTCTTGTTGGCGTTCTTCGGGTCATTGATATATTCATTCAGGGAGCTTACTACATTCAGTTGCGTCTCTACCTGCACCAACTGACTTTCATACTGACTTCCCATCTGCATATTGCGCTGCAGGTCGGCCTGCAGGTCAGTCAGCCCCTGGCTCCGCTTGTAGTCCTCCACATCCCTTTCGGCCTCTCCCAGTTCCGCATTGATAATGGCGATACGGTCATTGATAAAGGCCTGGGTGTTAAAAGCCTCCATCTTGTTGTCCTCAATGGTCTCGTTATTATACACCTCCACCAGCATATTCAGGAAATCCTTTCCCTTTTCGGGATAAGGGGTATTGACGGAGAGGTTGAGCACCGATGCCTGCTTCGAGGCTTGCTGCACGGTGAGACTCTCCCTGTATTGCCTGATCACCGCATCGGGGTGCTGGATCACCACGTTCAACGGCCGGCTGTCGCCCTCCACTCCCAGCCGGCGCGTAAAGCTGATATCGCCCCGCGGTGTAGGAAGTTGTGCCGGCAGCGCAGTAAAAACGGTATCTATCTGCAATTCACCAACTAATCCTGACATAGTCACCGTGCCCCTCCCGTTATCCACCTGCATCCGGAACTCGATATTCTGCTTCAAACTGTCCATCTTACTCTGCTCCATGCTCACTACTACAGGGCTTCCCTTATAGAGGTCGGTACTCTTGATACGCCCCTCTACGATATAGGAGGTATGCAGGTTCAGCCGGTTGACCACATTACGGATGATAGAGCGACTCTGCAATATAAAGATCTCATTCTCCAGATTGCTTACCGCCCCCAGTCCGCTCAGTTGCAAACCGTCCATCCCACCCAACGTGGGTTCGAACCGCTGGTTTTTGGATTCTTTCAGGATAATACTCGAGGTCACATTATATACCGGCGTGGTGTACCGCAGGTATAAAAAAACAATGATCAGGGCTATGGCGATCCCCAGTACGAACCATTTCCAATAACGTATAAAACGGAGCAGGATCTCCATGACGGAGATGGTCTCTTCGTTGTTCTCTTCTGTCAATCTCTCCGGCTGCACCACTGAATTTATATCGGCCATTCCTATACTATCTATTTGAAATTTCAACAATGTTGTTTTATCTTATTTTCTTAACACATTTACCAGCAATGTAGCAACTGAAATCATTACAGAAGTGGCGGAGAGCCATATACCGGTGGCGCTGCCGATATCGGAATTCCTGGCTTTGGTCTTGTTGGGTTCCACATAGACCACATCGTTCTGCTGCAGGTAGTAATAGGGCGAGTAAATGATGTTCCGGTCGTTCAGGTTCATCAAGATCACACGCTGGTTCCCCTGCGCGTCTTCTCGGATGATCTTCACGTTATCGCGACGGCCCCAGATGGTCATGTCGCCCGCCATGGCCAACGCCTCTAAAATGTTAACCTTTTCGTTGCTTATGGTAAAGGTATTGGGGCGGGCCACCTCGCCCAGCACCGATATCTTGTAATTCACAAAACTGACCGTCACCACGGGCGGCTCCTTGAGGTATTTACCCAGCAGGTCGGTGATCTTCAGTTCCGCCTCCCGTTTGGTAAGACCGCTCAGAGTGATCATTCCTAATACCGGGAAATTGATCTGGCCACTGTTGTCCACCAGATAGGGCTGTAATTGGGGCTGTGAATAGGTAGTTAAACCGGTTGTGCGGCTAGGCACTGTCAGATTAAACGATTGTACCGCTTCGGGATCGGTAGCCGTCACGGTTATGGTGAGCAGGTCTTTCGGCAGTATGCGCGCGTCGTACAAAGGGGTGGACTGCACATATTCGTCCGCATCCTCTTCTCCCGCACCCTGGATATAGGCTACGTTTTTGGATCCGGTACATCCGGCAAGCCATATCGCCAGGATTGCCACCGGAAAAAGATAGAGCCGTTTCTTCATAAGAATTCAGTTTCTGGTTTTACTGATCAGGATCCAGCGCTTGTCGCAGCAAATTTTGATCGAGCCGGATTCTTTCATTTTTTAAAACGCAAAAGTAGCTCTTTTCGTTCAAACCACCACCCTGTATCTCAAAGAAAAACGGGTTTTTATATTTTTTTTTAGAAAAACGCCCCATCCGGCCGAAAGAAAAAAGAAAACAACAAGAAGTGACAATCCTGTTTATAAAAAGGGACAAAACAATGAAAATCCGATCTTTTTTTGTTTTTTACACATTAAAAAAATTGGGGGATGAAGGTTTATATTGTAATTTTGCACCGCTCGGAGACAAGAATTACCGTACACAATACTGTGACCGGTAGCCACGAAGTGTACCCAGAACCTCCGGTGATGGAGTAAATGTCGTAGATATGTTGTAGGAAGCAAAGGATTAAAAATGGCAGAGTAAATAAAAAAGATATGTACAAAATTGTAGTAACCGGCGGCGCCGGTTTTATTGGTTCCAACCTCACAGAAGAACTGCTGAATCGTGGACACCGGGTAACAGTGCTCGATAACTTCACCACGGGAAAGATAGAAAATCTGCTCCCGCTGTTGGAGAAATATCCCGAAAGCCTCACTCTGCAGGTAGGTGATATCCGGAGCATGGACGATTGTCGGAAAGCTGTGGAAGGAGCTGAATATGTTTTTCACGAAGCAGCATTGGGTTCCGTCCCCCGCTCTATTAAATATCCGGTCACGAGTAACGAAGTCAATGTAACCGGTTTCTTGCATATGCTCACGGCCAGTCGCGATGTTGGCGTAAAACGGTTTATCTACGCTGCCAGTTCCTCTACCTATGGTGACAGTCCATCACTGCCCAAAGTGGAGGATGTGATCGGTAAACCGCTCTCACCCTATGCCATCACCAAATATGTAAACGAACTCTATGCCGATGTGTTTGCCAAAACCTACGGGATGGAATGCATCGGGTTAAGATACTTCAACGTCTTCGGTCGCCGGCAGGATCCCAACGGAACATACGCTGCCGTTATCCCCCTGTTCGTGAAAAAGCTTATAAATCACGAATCACCTGTAATCAACGGCGACGGTGAGTACAGCCGTGACTTTACCTATATCGATAACGTGATCCGGATGAATCTGCGGGCAATGGAAACGTCCAATCCCGAAGCCGTAAATCAGGTATATAATACCGCCTATGGCGAACGCACCACACTCAATCAGTTGGTAGGATATTTAAAAGAGTACCTTTCGGAATACGATGCCGCGATAGCCGATGTAGAAGTCCTTCATGGACCCAACCGCACCGGCGATATCCCCCACTCCCTTGCCAGTATCGACAAAGCCAAAAACCTATTGGACTACGATCCGGAATACAGCATGCGCGACGGGCTTAGAGAAGCCGTGAAATGGTATTGGGAAAATTTATAAAATTCATACAAATAAATGCATAAAGAAACAAAAATTGCCGTTATCGGACTTGGGTATGTAGGATTACCTTTAGCACGTTTATTCGCCACAAAATATCCCGTGGTAGGTTTTGATATCAATCAAAAAAGAGTCGGTGAATTAATGGACGGGCACGACCAGACTTTAGAAGTGGAAGACGAAGTGCTTCAATCGGCTTTGGTAAAAGAAAATCCTTTCAACCGGCACGATAAAGGGCTTTATTGCAGCGCCGACCTCAATGATATTAAGGATGGGAATATCTATATCATAACCGTCCCCACCCCGGTAGACAAGAACAACCGCCCCGACCTTACCCCGCTGGTAAAAGCTAGTGAAACGGTAGGCAAGGTAATCGATAAAGGTGATATCGTAATTTACGAATCCACTGTATATCCCGGTGCCACTGAAGAAGACTGTATCCCTGTAGTAGAAAGAACGTCCGGATTACAATTCAATGGAGATTTCTTCGCCGGCTATTCTCCCGAGCGTATTAATCCGGGTGACAAAGAACATACAGTCGAAAAAATAAAAAAAGTAACTTCCGGCTCTACACCTGAAATCGGGAAAACAGTAGATGAACTATATCGATCGGTAATCATTGCTGGTACCCATCTTGCACCCACTATTAAAGTAGCAGAAGCTGCCAAAATAATTGAAAACTCCCAACGCGATATCAATATTGCTTTTGTGAACGAATTGGCTAAAATTTTTAATCGCATGAGCATTGATACCCAAGCTGTATTGGAAGCTGCGGGCACCAAATGGAATTTCGTCCCGTTCAAACCAGGATTGGTTGGCGGACACTGTATTGGCGTTGATCCATATTATTTAGCGCAAAAAGCACAGGAGTACGGCTACCATCCGGAAATTATTCTGGCCGGGCGACGGATGAACGACAGTATGGGTGAATATATAGCAGAGCAGGTAGTAAAACTGATGCTCAAGAAAAACATACAAGTGATTGAATCCAAGGTACTTATACTAGGGTTTTCCTTTAAGGAAAACTGCCCAGATGTACGCAATACTAAAGTTATCAATATCGTTCACGCTTTAGAAGAGTACAAAGCCAATGTAATCATCTATGATCCTTGGGTCAATCCGGAAATTGCACAACATGAATATGGAGTAAAGGTATGGAATGAATTACCGAAAAGTAAGTTTGATGCTGTAATACTAGCAGTAGCACATAAAGAATTTGAAACATTGAATATCAAAGAACTATCAAATATGAAAAAAATTATTTATGATGTGAAGAATTTTCTCAAAGGAGAAAAGGGAGTATATAAATTATAATATTGATGAAATGAAATTTTTTTTATACATTATTATTGTATTCTTGTTTCTACTTTACCCGACTTCATCTAGCGGAGTAATAAGGGACTCAATTAATGATGTAATTTTTGATTGGACTATTGTTTCTCTGCTTGTATTTATAGTTCTGATATTCTATGGAAAATTGGATCGAAAAAATACTATTATAGGATCTCTAATTATTTTTTATTTGACAATAATGACTCTTGTCTCAAATAGGAGTGACTCTTATTCCACATTTTCAATAGCTAGATTTGCTCCTGTATGTTTATTTTTATTATTATCTTCTACAAAAATAGACTACAAAATATCAATGAATAAATTGTTCCCGTTATTCGATATTGTTATAATAACAATTATTGTTTTTAATATACTAATAATTTTCGATAACAATATAGTGAAACATTTCATTATAAATAATTATTCGCAATTTTACGAAAGTGCAACGCAAAATATGTTTATAAAAAAAAGACCTGTATTTACATTTGGTGTTTATACTTTTGCTTCATATTTCTATACGATTCTCTTCCTTTTATGTACTTATAGTTATGAAATTACAAAGAAAAATAAATATAGATTTTATTATTTCATCCTGCTAATATTTAATATCTTATTGGCTTCAAATTTTTCAATTCTCTCTTCTCTGTTTATGATTTTTGTAATATTCAGAACAAGCATAAAAAATAGAAACTCAAAAGAAATTATGTTCTTTTCTCTATTCATCTCAATTATAATAGTATGGTTAGTAAACAATAAGGAATTAATAGGTTATTACCAAGAAAGTTTATTTAGTCTTGAAAACGGTTTTATTGGGAGATATTCAGATTCAGGAGTTTTGATGATAAATAATGAGTACTTGAAAACACATCCTAATATAGGCTTTAATATAATTAGAAATAAAGATTTAACATATACTGATTCCGGTTATTTTGTAGTAAGATTAATGGGAGGATGGATACTATTGATTCCATTTTATTATTTATTATATAGGTTTATAAAAAATAACTTCAGGAGTAAGTATCTTACATTCCTAATCATTACATTGGTGTTTGAAACTGTTATACCTGTCACCACCTATATAAAATTTATATACGCCATGATTTTCTGTATTGTATATCTATCTTCATTAAGTTCACACGAACTAATTAAATTCAAAAGGAACGATTACGGCAGATCATGATAAGAAAAAGGAGTTCAGATAATGAGTAGAAGATTGGAATACAATATTTATACACTTGGAGTAAAGAATATTTTATCGTCCTTTCTGTCGCAGATAATTGTTTTATCTGTAGGAATTGTTCTTTCCTTTGTCTTACCTGTTGTAATTGGAATTGAACAATTCGGTTATTGGCAGGTCTACCTCTTGTATGTAACATTTGCAATGTTTTTTGGACTTGGGTTCACTGATGGCATATATCTTACGTATGGTAAATATGATTATAAAGATCTGCCTTATGAAAGACTTCGGAGTACACTCTTGGTTTATACTATTACAGCGATTATTTTCACTACGTTGGCATTATTTTTGGCTCTGGAAGAAAGAGATACCAATAAGCAATTTGCATTAGTTGCAGCGACATTAAATATATTTGTATTATTATTAAGCAATGCAGGTATTAGTATCTTACAGTTTACAAACCGAATCAAAGAATATAGTTTTATCGTAGCCATAGGGAAACTATTACTTCTTTTAGGTATTGTCTTACTTATTGTTTTGAATATATGTAATTTTAAAACAATAATAGTTATAGATTTATTTGCTAAAGTTATTATACTAACAATTAATATTCTTCTTATAAAAGAAATTTTTTTTGGCAAAGTATCTACTAATTATCAATCAGCAATTAAAGAGTGGTACAAGAATGTTAAGATTGGAATCAAAATCATGCTTGCTGTCTATGCCAGTACTTTTGTTATGAATATTGGACGAATACTTATTGAGCGATTTGATGGTATTAAAATTTATAGCAGCTATGCTTTGGCTGTATCGATCTCTTCGTTTTTTTTAGTCTTTGTAAGTAGTTTCAGTTTATCATTTTATCCGTTCATAAGGAGAGTTAACGAATCAAAATGGAGTTCTATATATAGCAAAATGAACACCTTCATTTTTTTTATTTCCTTTGTTATATTAGGGTGTTATTATCCATTGAATTATATTATAAGAAATTGGTATGTTGATTATATTTCGGTAACCCAATATTTACCATTATTTCTGGTTATGACTTTAATGCAGGGAAAGGAACAATTCCTTCATGTTACTTATATGAAAGCACTCAGAAAAGAAAATAAACTACTATTAATTAATATAATTTTTTCAATCATTGCATGCTTAACTCTTATTCCTGTCTATTTATCAACAAAATCTGCTTATTGGGTTGCATTTATTACCAATATACTCATTATAGCGAAAAGCTACTGTCTTGAATTGTATTTAAGAAAAAAAGAACTGGAGCTTGAATTCAAAAATATTTTTTCTGAATTGTTATTAATTATCTTATTTATTAGCATTACTTATTTTTCAGGAACATTCGCAGGGTTATTAATATTTATTTTGGTTACTTTGATATATTTTACGATTAAACGACACGATCTGATAAATTTTACACGGAAACTATTTCGTGAATTTCGATCTAAATAATTAATAAAGTATAATTGATGAACGTAGATAGGGATAATGTGGATTTTCTTTTTATTGGAGGAGTTTTCCCAAAAGAGAAGGAAGAAGAAATAATCAGAAAAAGTAAATCCGGGCTCCAAATGGCAGCCAATAATTTTCAATGGAGTTTAATCCATGGTTTTGATCGTAACCTTTCAAAGCCGATTACAATATTAAATACAATATTTATAGGTTCATATCCAAAAAACTATAGCGACTGTATTATACATGGAGAACAATTTACTCACACTCCTGGTGCAAAAGATTATAATTTAGGTTTTATAAACTTGACAATTTTAAAACAATTTCTTCGCCCCTTTAATGAAAAAAAAATTTTAAAGGAATGGTTAAATGCAAATAAAAAAGAATCAAACAAAATTGTTTTCATTTATTCTTTAAGTCCAAGATCTGCAAGATTAGCAAAACTAATAAAACAAATCAATCCGGATGCATTCACCTGTGTTTCTGTTAATGACCTCCCCCAAAATATTATGCTCGGAATTAGAGGAAATAAAAAAATAGTTCAAATTTGGAAGAATTTATTTAAGAAAAAAGTGGAAGCTAGCCTAAAGTATATAGATGGATTTATGATTGTATCGGAACAAATAGCGGAAAGTCTAAATATCAATAACAAACCGTATATTGTGGTTGAAGCATTAACTGAGATTGATCCCCTTTCTCTACCAATAATAAATAGGAAAGATGATAAAATTAAAAGGATAGTATATACCGGAGGACTCATAGAGAAATATGGGATTATAAATTTAATTCAAGCTTTTTCACTCATTGAATCTGATGAATATCAATTGATAATTTGTGGTGATGGTGATTGTAAAGAAGCTATAATTGAAATGTCCAAAGCAGATAATCGAATAGTTTATTTAGGAGTTCTATCCCCAGACAAAGTCAAAAAAATTCAACAATCAGCTACTGTCCTTGTAAATCCACGTCAAAATACAGGTGATTTTACTAAATATTCTTTTCCAATAAAAACAATTGAATACTTATTATCTGGTAAACCGGTTATAGGCTATAAATTAGATGGAATACCTCATGAATATGATGAACATCTGATATACGTGGAAGATAACTCATTAGATGCTATAAAAAATAAAATTATAGAGGTGTGCACAATGCCTGAAAAATTTTATTCTATAATAGGTAATAAAAACATTGAATTTGTAGCTGAACAAAAAAATAACATAATACAAACAAAACGAATATTGTCTATGATTATAGATCAATTAAAAAAAAGGAGAATATAATATGAAAGCGCTTGTAACTGGGGGCGCCGGTTTTATCGGCTCAAATGTTGTAAAATATCTTTTAGAAGAAAAGTGGGATGTGAGGGTAATTGATAACCTCTCTTCAGGTAGTAAATTAAACTTGAATAAATTAAATATTGAATTTATTGAAAGTGATATCCGTGACCCGGAAAGTGTTTTAATGGCCTGTAAAGATGTGGATATAGTTTTTCATTTGGCGGCTTGTGTTGGTAGACAAAAGTCTATAGATAATCCAATACTTGATTCAAGTACTAATTTATTGGGGACGTTAAATATTTTAGAAGGAATGAGGATTCAACACATTAATCGTATTGTTTATTCCTCGTCTGCCGCTATTTTTGGAGAACTGGAAACTTCATCAATTGATGAAAACCATCCTCAGAATGCTGATTCACCATATGGGGTGAGTAAACTGGCTGCTGAGAAGATGATACTGACTTATTGCGGTATATATGATATAACCGGTATTTGTCTGAGGTATTTCAATATCTATGGCATCAATCAAAGATACGATCTTTATGGAAATGTTATTCCTATTTTTGCTAAACGCATCTTTTCAAATGAACCAATAACAATCTATGGTGATGGTGACCAAACTAGGGATTTTGTAAATGTTAAAGATGTGGCAAAAGCCAATTATTTAGCAGCTATCACTGATAAGGGAACTAATGTTTATAATTTGGGAAGTGGAAGCAGTATCACCATCAATGCCCTTGCGGAAATGATGTTTAAATGTGCGAAAAAGAAATCAAACATTATATACGCCCCGAATCGAATTGCAGATGTTAGACATTGTAAAGCAAAAACCGATAAAGTTTTAAACGATTTAGGCTTCAAAGCTACTATAAATCTTGAAGAGGGTTTATTAGAGTATTTGAACTGGTTTAAAGATTACTTATTTTAGACTAAGATCGGATGATTTTAAAAAATTACTATCACATATTCAGCAATATACGCATTACTTGATCATGAAGGTTATATCCGATGGAAAGGAGTTAAAATAGGGGTGAATGTTCGGATATATAGGAATCCATATGATATGTTGAGTACTGAATCTTGGTGTATAACCCTTGGGAATAATGTATATACAAAAGAAGTATATAATTACCCCTGAATCTTAGACAACAAGTATCATTAAAAAATAGTATTAATTTTGTTGTCATGAAGAAAAGAAAAAGTTACAGTGCAGGTTTTAAAACGAAGGTAGTTTTAGAAGTGCTTCAAGAAAGGGAAACGTTGCAGGAGATTGCGCGCAAGTATGAACTTCACCCGAGCCAGATCTCGTTGTGGAAAAATCAGTTCCTGTCCAATGCAGATGCTGTTTTCGAGCGTGGTACCAGCAAACCTGAGGAAGACAAGGAGAAAGACGCCCTCTTCAAGAAAGTGGGTCAGCTTCAACTGGAGGTTGATTTCTTAAAAAAAGTATTGGGGAAATAGCTAAATCCGAGCGTATGTCAAAGATCGACAAGACCCACCGGTTGAGTGTCTCACGCCAGTGTGAGCTGTTGGAGGTGCCACGTAGTAGCTTCTACTATTCTCCCCGTGAAGACGGTTCCTGCAATGAGGAACTGATGGAGCTGATCGACAAACAATATATGCATACCCCGTTCTATGGGGTACCTCGCATGACGAACCATTTGCGTAGCCTGGGACATGAAGTAAACCACAGGCGGATCCGCCGGCTATACCGGAAAATGGATTTGCGGGCAATGGGACCACGTCCCAATACGAGTAAACCCCACAAGGGGGAGGGACACCACATTTATCCCTACTTGCTGCGGGGGGTGTCCGTAGACCGTCCGGGCCAGGTCTGGGCGATGGACATCACCTATGTCCCGTTAGCGGGGAGCCACATGTGCCTGGTAGCCATAATTGATGTTTACAGCCGTTATATCGTGAGTTGGTCGCTGTCCAACGAGATCACCCGTTGGTGCCGCGAGTGCCTTGAAGGGGCTATAATGCGTTATGGAGCCCCTGAGATACTCAACACGGACCAGGGGAGCCAGTTCTCCAGTCCCGAGTTCACCGGCTACTTTTCTTCGTATCCGGATTTAAAGTTCAGCATGGACGGTAAGGGACGTGCAATCGACAATATCTTTATCGAACGGTTCTGGAGGAGCCTCAAACACGAAAAGATCTATCTTGAACCCTCCGACAATGGTTTGGAGTTATATCACAAAATAAAGGATTATATGGAATTTTATAACAGGGAAAGACCCCATCAGGCATTGGG
>NZ_CALNAT010000253.1 GCF_937873925.1 uncultured Proteiniphilum sp.
ATCATCGGAGTGATCCTCACGATCATACTCGCTCCCTATTTTTCGGAATTAATCCACAGAGAGATTGATATGGTACAGTTATGGAACCCGACCTTTATCCTGTCTGCTATCGGGCTTTTCGTAGTAACCGTTATTTCTTCAGCGTTTTATCCCGCGCTGTATTTGAGTCGCTTCAGCCCGCTCGATATCCTGGGTAAAAGAATCCGGTTTTCAAAACGGAGACTGACGGTGGGCGTGGTGATTTTTCAATCCATCATTACCATCGTGCTGGTGTCGTTCATCATGATCATCAATAGCCAGACCAATTATCTCAAAAATATTCCTATCGGATATACTCCTGAAGACGTAGTGACTGTTCCATTGAACAATACGATCCGCAGTAGTTTTGAAGCGATAAGACAAGAACTGCTCTCCGTGCCTGAAATAAAACAGGTGAGCGGAGCACAACATCTTTTCGGGATTGGAGGCAGCGGACAGCGAATCGGTCTGCTCGACAACAAAGAGGCGAAGCATAGCATCAATGAATACCGGATTATGCCGGGAATATGTGAATTGATGGAGATACAACTGGGCGAAGGTAATTTCTTCAAGGAAAACGCACCCGACAGTGTCAATCAAGTCGTGCTGAATGAAGCTGCCGTCAAGATGTTAGGACTATCATCCCCTGTAGTCGGGAAATACGTGATGTATACAGGAGGAATTACCGAAATAGTCGGTGTCGCGAAAGATTTCTGTTATGCCGATCCCGCCGATAAAATTGCGCCGATCGCCTTGAGTAAAACAAGCGGGGGAGGGTTGATATATATCCGTTTCAAGGAGGAGACAGACCGGAAACAGGCGCTCGAAAAAACATTGGCTGTCTTCCATCAATTCGATTCCGATTTTATTCTCAACCCCATATGGAGTGAAGATATTTATACCCAAAAGTTTGAAACGTTCACAACCACTTCCAAGGTAATCACGGTTGCATCGTTACTTTCCATATTTATTGCCATGCTGGGATTGGTAGCGATCCATTTATACACGACGGTCCGCAGGACAAAGGAAATTGGGATCCGCAGGATCAACGGAGCAGGTTCCGAAGCAATATTCACCCTACTGACGGGTGATATTGTCAAATGGATTGTTATTGCCGGAATCGTAGCTGTCCCCATCATCTATTATATGGCAACTAACATGCTGAATGAATACAGTAACCGTACTTCGTTGAGTTGGAGTATGTTCGTAATTCCCTTATTTATTCAATGCATTGTCGCCATTCTGGCCACATCCGGAGTAACGTTGTGGGCTTTGCATCAAAATCCTGTCAACTCATTAAGAAAGGAGTAAATTGATGTGATAATCCCGACTTGTCGGGAAGTAATGATGAGTAATTAATAAACTGATGAGACTAACATAGAAAAGATGAATAGTGAAGAATTTGGGATGTGGGATGTGGGATTTCTACTCTACTTTCTCTACTTACCGCCCTATCACTTCCCACTTCTTCACTTCTAAGTTCTAAATTCTGACTTCTAATTTCTAATATAAAAAATAACAATTATGATCAAGATTAACGATTTAAGAAAAGTATTCCGTACAGAAGAGGTAGAAACCATCGCATTGAACAACATCGCAATGGAAGTAAAAGAGGGTGAATTCGTGGCCATCATGGGACCGTCGGGATGTGGTAAATCCACCCTGTTGAATATTCTCGGTTTGCTGGACAATCCTACGTCAGGAGAATATTGGCTCGATAGCAAGGAGGTGGGACATCTCAAGGAGAAAGAACGCACCCAGACCCGGAAGGGAAAGATCGGATTCGTCTTCCAGAGCTTCAACCTGATCGAAGAAATGACGGTATATGAAAACGTGGAACTACCGTTGACGTATCTCAAAGTAAAGGCGTCGGAACGCAAGAGACGCGTGGAAGAAGTGCTTCGCCGCATGAATATCAGCCACCGCTCGGGACATTTTCCCAACCAGCTTTCGGGCGGTCAACAGCAACGTGTAGCCATTGCCCGCGCAGTGATTGCTAACCCCAAACTGATCCTTGCCGATGAGCCGACCGGTAACCTCGACTCCAAAAACGGGAAGGACGTGATGGACCTCCTCACCGAACTGAACAGGGAAGGAACCACTATCGTGATGGTAACCCACTCCCAACACGATGCCTCGTTCGCGCACCGTATCGTCAACCTGTTCGACGGACAGATCGTAACTGAAGTACAGATGTAATAACTATCGGTAATCAGCGAGCCCTCCTTGTACGAGTGAAAATCTTTATCCATTTTCAATTAATTAAGATGATCAACTTAAAAACCTATCTCAAATTCCTTTCGCGTAACAAACTCTATACGTTTGTTTCCATCGTCGGATTTTCAATCTCTCTGATGTTCGTCATCATTCTGGGATTGTATGTCAAACAGGAATTATCGACAGACGATTTTCAGAAGAACAAGGATCGCATTTTCCTGATGACACACGATAACCATGCTCCTTTCGGAAATACAGTAGCACAATACGTCAAGGACAATACGCCGGAAGTGGAATCCTTCGTGCGGATACATTCGCGTTCCGTAGCGATAGGACAGAAAGGTAATGACAAGATCCAGGCTCAGGCACTGTTTGCCGACTCTACCTTTTTCCGAATTTTTTCTTTCCCGCTCATTGAGGGAAATCCAGAGCGGGTATTGGAAGCGCGTAAAAGTGTGGTGATAACCCAAACTTTTGCCGCGAATACATTCGGAACGGAAAATCCAATAGGCAAAAACCTGTTCATCAAGGATGAAGAGCATACCATTACCGGTATCATGGAAGATATGCCGGTGAACTCTATCCTGCCCGAAGCCGATTTCGTAGTAAATTATAACTCCATCACGATCTTTTGGAACAATGAGATACTTGAAACATCCAACAATTTCGGATTTAACATATTCTTCCTGGCAAAGCCGGGAACCGATCTTCCTTCGAAAGCGCCGATGCTGCTCAAGTTATTCAAAGAAGAGTTTTGGTATTTCAAAGAAGGATATTCCAACGATCTGGAATTTATGCCACTCAGAGAGGCCTATTTTAAAGCAGAGAGGTCAGGTTTCGATGATCTACATCTGAACAGCAGAAGTACTATCATGGTATATATGGCTATCGCCATTCTGGTATTGGTGATTGCTCTGTTGAATTATATCAACCTTACGATAGCACAGGCTGGATTCCGTGGCAAGGAGTCAGCCATCAAAAAACTGTTGGGTAGCAACAAAGCCAAACTGGTATCCCAACTGCTTGCCGAATCGCTGCTGATAACAACTATCACCTTTCTTGCGGGTTTATTCCTCGCATTCCTGACAGAATCGTTCTTCAACAATGTGCTGAATACCACACTTGATCTGGCACATCAGTTTACCCCGGCTATGATCACAGCCTCTGTCTTGTTTCTGCTCATTGTTTCGTTCCTCGCAGGCATCATCCCTGCACTTATCATATCTAACTTCGATCCGCTCGAAGTGGTGAAAGGAACCTTCTCCCGGAAAGTGAAATCATCCTATTCCAAAATATTGATCGTATTTCAATATACAGTAGCAATTGCGTTGCTTATATGTGCTATCTTTATCCAACGGCAATCCGATTTTCTGATCAACTACGATATGGGATACAACCGTGAAGGGATTCTGGAAATATCCAATAGGGGATTGGATGTAACGCAGATAGACGGCTTTAAAGCAAAGCTACTGGAAATCCCCGGTGTAGAGCTGGTATCATTCTCAATCGGTACACCTCTTAATGGTGGTGAGAACTACTCATATACTGACAATGGGCAGCAGTATAGTTTTCAGGAATTTCGCATCGACTCTGCATTTCTACAAATATACGGAATTACAATTGAGCCGACCGGAATTCAGCCGTCAAAAAACATCTTCTACTGGTTGAACGAAGATGGCTACAAGGCTGTAGAGGTGGATGCTGCCACGCAAACATTCCGTCCCTGGGGCAATGAAGACAAAGTGGAAATTGCCGGTATTTTTAGCGATTTCAGGATACGAACCCTCTACAGAGACTACAACCAATTGCGGATGCGTTGGAGAAGAAGTAACGAAACGCCGGATGACATTATCGTAAAAATGACACCTGGAACCAATTACTACGACACGGCGGAACGCATCGAAAAGGAATATACCCAATATACCGGAGGGGAACTATATTATGGGCGGTTTGTGGATGAGGGGATTCAACAAAATTACGAAAGCGTGCGGAAAATGTCATCCATTATGAGTGCCTTTACATTGCTGACCATTGTCATTATGGTGATGGGCGTATTCGCCATGTCGCTCTATCTGATCCGTCAGAAAGAGAAAGAGATCGCCTTGCGGAAGATAAATGGAGCTACGGAACGGGAAGTATTGTTCCTGCTCAACAGGGATTCGCTGCAAAGGGTGGCCATTGCGTTCGTGATTGCCTGTCCCGCCACTTACTACGCCATGACGAAATGGTTTGAAGATTTCCCCTACAAAATCGGACTTTCGTGGAGGGTATTTGTCCTCGCAGGACTGGCAGTTCTCTTACTGACTCTCATTTCGGTAAGCTATATGACCTGGAAAGCAGCAAGGGCTAACCCGGTGGAGTCGTTGAAAGGAGAATAGTTTAATGTACCAATGAGTCAATATGCTAATAAGAATAATGTGATTCATTAAAAGAGAAGTAAAGAAATCCAAGAAGTGGAAAAGTACAAGAATCTTAAATCTTGAATTTTGAATCTAAAATATATAAGATGAATATAACCGTTATTTTTCGTCGTCTTGTGAAAAGCAGATCCCTGCGTATCGTCAACCTGTTGGGGTTAACGGTGATCTTTGCCTGTCTGCTCTTGTCGTACCAGTATATACGCAAAGAATTGAGTTATGACCGTTTCAACGAAAACGCCGACCGGATCGTGCGGTTATCGATACAATACGACGATGAACCTTTAGACGGACGCCTCTATCTGCAAAACGTGGAATCGGAACTGGAAAAAATTGCAGAGATCGAGCAATTTGTATTCATCTCCAAAGTCAATACTGCTGTATTGACCTATGCAGGAGAACGACGCATCATGAACGACTTCTATGCAGTTTCTCTCAATTTCTTCGAGGTATTCAGCTACTCGCTTGCTGTGGGTGATCCGTCGACCGTACTGAAATCACCAGAGAGTATCCTCGTCAGCCATTCCCTGGCACAGGAACTATTCGGTAACGAGAACCCTTTGGGGAAAGAACTCTCTCTGGAAGGGCGGCGAATGGATTCAAAGACTTATTTTGTGAGCGGCGTTTTTGATGATTTCCCCGAAAACTCCCACTTCCATACCGACCTGCTCTTTCACCGACGGCACGATGTACCCGAATGGACCTATGTCTATCTTTTACTGAATGATAAGGATGACATCCCCCAGGTAAAAAAACAGGTTGAAGCCCATTATGATGCATTTGAAAATTTAACGGAGAAAGTGACAGCTCACCTGATGCCGCTGACAGATATCCATCTCCATAGCCGTGCGCAACGGGAAATGGAGCATAACGGAAATATCTATTATATCTATCTGATTACAGGAGCCAATATCTTGTTGTTAGTAGTGGTATTATTCAATTTATGGCTGAATCATAGCCTCCTGTTTTCCTACAATAAAAGGTATTATCAGCTATTGAGACTGAATGGCGCCAATGCCTCCACCATCTTTTATAACGAAGCCATACCGGCCTTTCTAATCGGGTTACTCTCCATTCTTCTCGGAGGAATGGCTGCTCACTATCTGTCACCAGTACTCGATTTTCAGATAGTCCCATTCATATCTCCGGGAACACTGTGGCTGACCTTTGGTTTTTTAACGGTTGTCCTGCTTGTGTCACTTATTCCCGCATTGGCAAGCATCTCTTCCACCCTATTCATCAGTACCAGGAATAGTCTTAACCCGACGTGCTTTTCCTTTGCCAATATCCGGTATATGCTTGTAGTACAATATGCAATTGTGATATTTATCGTGATTATTTCATTCGGCATATCGAAACAACTCAACCTGATAAAAACAACACAAGTTGGCGGTAAAACAGAGAATATCCTTGTAATGGAAGAGCAACCTGATGATGTAAAAGAACGCTACGAACTATTGAAAACAGAGCTGCTGAAATACTCTGAGATAGAGCAGGTCACTACCGCTTTTCAATTGCCCGGCACGGCTATTCGCGATGGCGTAAGGGTAACAGTAGAAGGTAAGAGTGAACCAGTACCTCTACCCATTCTCCTGGTCGGAGAAGATTTTTTCTCTTTTTTCGGGATAAGAACTATTGCAGGGACGGTATTCGATCCGTATAAAATGACTTACAAAGAAGAATCCGACATTCTGATGGATCATCTTAATGGTAAAGAAATCCCCACCGATTTAACGGAACAATACATGCTAAACCGCAAAGCATCAAGTATCCTGGGGTTCAACTCTCCGGAAGAAGCCATCGGAAAAAACATACAAATTTCACAAGGCACGCTGGATTATATAAGTAAGGGAACGATCTGCGGCATTACCGATGATTTTACCTACATCAATATCTATGAAGAATCTATTCCTTTGATAATCATGCAGCGACAGCTATTCCGGCATTGTTTTATGCTGAAATTTGCACCGGACAAACAGGAAGAAGGGTTGAAGATATTCAATGACGTATGGAACAAAGTGAATCCTGATTACCCGTCCAACTATAGTTTTTTACAGGACGTCTACGGAAAAGTGTACCGAAATGAATTCAACGCGGGACGACTTGTTAACCTGTTCTCCTTGTTATGCCTTATCATTGCCAACCTGGGGCTTATCATCTTTATGGCATTCATTATCAAACGCCGGCGGAAGGAAATCGCCATCCGCAAAGTGAACGGAGCACGTCCCGGACAGATCATCCGCATGCTGAACATGAGTTTCATCTTCCGGATCATTATCGCTTTTGTTATTGCTTGTCCGCTTGCCTGGTGGGTAATGCAACAATGGCTGGCCAATTTCGCCCATAAAACCACCCCGGACTGGTGGATATTCCTGTTAGCCGGTATTGCCGTGTTACTGTTGTCGGCCGCTGCCGTATCGTGGCAAAGCTGGCGGGCATCCGTACAAAATCCCGCAGATGTAGTCAAAAGTGAATAGAAAATTCATTTATATCATATAGAGATAGATAGCATCATCGGTTGATAACTTCTGACAATAACTCCATCAACCTTGGCCGAATTTCCGTATATTTGCCCTACCCAGATATTAAAAAATTCGACCAATTATATGCATCCGTTTGTACATCTACATGTTCACTCGCAGTATTCGCTGCTCGACGGGCAGGCAAGCATACAGCGCCTGATAGACAAGGCCGTGGGAGACGGCATGAAAGCATTGGCGCTTACCGATCACGGCGCCATGTACGGCATCAAGGAGTTCCTCAATTACGCAGCCAAGAAGAATGCTCCGGTGAACGCCGAAATAAAAAAAATAAAGAGTGAGATAAACGACCGGGAAAAGAACGGGGAAAGCAGTGAGAAAATAGAGTCACTCCGGCAGAAACTCACTGAAACGGAGGGCAGGCTTTTTAAACCGATCGTGGGGTGCGAATGTTACCTGGCGCGTCGCAACCGCTTCCTGCAGTCGGAGAAGATCGACGGCAGCGGGTGGCACTTAGTCGTGCTGGCCAAGAATCTGCAGGGATATAAAAACCTTATCAAGATGGTCTCCAAGAGCTGGACCGAGGGATTTTATTACCGCCCCCGCATCGATAAGGAACTGCTGGAACAATATCACGAAGGGCTGATCGTCTCCTCGGCCTGCCTGGGCGGGGAAATTTCCCGTAAGATCGACAGCGGGCAGATACAGGAAGCCGAAGAGGCGGTACAATGGTACAAAAGCATTTTCGGTGAAGATTACTATATTGAACTGCAACGGCATAAGACCGACCGTGTGGATGCTGACCAGACGACTTATCCCAAACAGGAAAGGGTGAACCAGGAGCTGATCCGTATCGCCAGGAAATACAACGTGAAGCTGATCGCGACCAACGACGTCCATTTCGTGAACGAAGAGGATGCCGACGCGCATGACCGGCTTATCTGCCTGAGCACGGGAAAGGATTTCGATGATCCGAACCGGATGAGATACACCAAGCAGGAGTGGTTGAAAACCACAGCAGAGATGAACCGCATCTTTGCCGATATTCCCGAAGCGTTGGTTAACACGCGGGAGGTGGCCGATAAAATTGAAGGGTACTCAATAGACCATTCCGCCCTGATGCCTTTCTACCCTATCGATCCTGCGTTCGGCACCGAAGCGCTTTACAAAGAAAAATATTCAGAAAAGGAGCTGACGGAGGAATTCGGAGAAGCCAATTTCCACCGGTTGGGCGGCTACGAAAAAGTGGTCCGTATCAAGCTGGAAGCCGATTACCTGGCACACCTCACCAAAGAGGGAGCCCGAAAACGGTATGGCGACACGCTCACCCCGGAGATCGAGGAACGGCTCAACTTCGAATTGGATACGATCAAAAATATGGGGTATCCCGGCTATTTCCTGATTGTACAGGACTTTATCAGTGCTGCCCGGGAGATGGATGTGGCCGTCGGGCCGGGACGCGGATCGGCTGCGGGATCAGCCGTAGCCTATTGCCTGCGGATCACTGATATCGACCCGCTGAAATACGACCTGCTGTTCGAGCGCTTCCTGAACCCCGACCGTATCTCAATGCCCGATATCGATATAGATTTCGATGATGAAGGGCGCGGAAAAGTGCTGCGCTGGGTGACGGAGAAGTACGGCAGCGAAAAGGTAGCCCATATCATCACTTACGGAACAATGGCCACAAAATCATCCATCCGTGATGTGGCACGGGTGCACAAGCTACCCCTGTCCGAATCGAACAGACTCGCCAAACTCGTTCCCGACAGGATACCCAACGTCAAAAAGGTCAATATGAAGACCGCCATCGAACATATACCGGAACTGCAGGAGGCAGCCAAAAGCAACGACCCGCTGATAAGGGACACGCTCAGGTATGCAGCAATGCTTGAAGGGAACGTACGCAGCACGGGGGTACACGCTTGCGGTGTGATCATCGGTCAATCGGATATCTCCAATGTGGTTCCCATCAGTACGGCAGAAGACAAAGAGACCAAAGAAAAGCTGCTGGTCACACAATACGAAGGATCCGTGATCGAGGAGACAGGGTTGATCAAAATGGACTTCCTCGGATTGAAGACCCTCTCCATCATTAAAGATGCCATTGCCATTATCGAACAGAACCGGGGGATAAAGGTGAATATCGATACCATCGATATGAACGATAAGGCCACCTACAAACTCTATTGCAACGGACAAACCACGGGTACCTTCCAGTTTGAGTCGGCCGGCATGCAGAAATACCTCAAAGAGCTGCAGCCAAGCAAGTTCGAAGACCTGATAGCCATGAACGCCCTTTATCGGCCGGGTCCCATGGACTATATACCTTCATTCGTTGCCCGTAAGCACGGCAGGGAAGAGATCTCGTACGACCTGCCCATCATGGAGAAATACTTGGATGAGACCTACGGGATCACCGTCTATCAGGAACAGGTGATGCTTCTCTCCCGTCTGCTCGCAGGGTTCACAAGGGGACAGTCGGATGAGTTACGTAAGGCGATGGGAAAAAAGCTGATCGACAAGATGACGGCACTGAAGGAAAAATTCATCGCAGGCGGGACGAAAAACGGATATGAGGCGAAAGTACTCAATAAGATATGGAACGACTGGGAAAAGTTCGCCTCCTATGCCTTCAACAAATCGCACGCGACCTGTTATTCGTGGGTGGCTTACCAGACAGCGTGGCTCAAAGCCAACTACCCGTCGGAATACATGGCGGCGGTACTCTCCAATAACCTGAACAACATCACTGAAATTACGAAGTTCATGGATGAGTGTATGGCGATGGGTATAAACGTGCTACCTCCCGATGTGAATGAGTCGATGCTGAAATTCTCCGTCAATGACGCGGGTGATGTCCGTTTCGGGCTGGCCGCCATCAAGAGCGTGGGACAAAATGCGGTAAACGATATCATTGCAGAACGCACCCAAAACGGCCGCTATAAAGATATTTTCGATTTTGTGGAACGTGTGAACCTCTCTTCCTGTAACAAAAAGAATATTGAGGCGCTGGCGCTGGCAGGAGCTTTCGACTCCTTCCCGGGCATACAGAGAGAACAGTTTGCCGCGGTCAACAGCAAGGGCGAAGAATTTCTGGAGACACTGATCCGTTACGGCAATAAGTACCAACAGGACAAGATGGAAGCGAGGAATTCACTGTTCGGTGACGACACTTCCTTCCAGATAGCCCGTCCCGAAATTCCCCAGGCCGCCCGCTGGTCGGATCTGGAAAGGCTGAACAAAGAAAGGGAACTGATTGGCATCTACCTGTCGGCACACCCGTTGGATGAATATGAGTTTATCCTCAAATATGTATGCAATGCCGATACACAGCAATTACAAGACCTCGATTCGCTGAACGGTAAAGATATCACATTCGGGGGTATCGTCACAGCGGTGCGTGAAGGACAGACCAAAAGAGGTTCGCCTTACACTATCTTCAAACTGGAGGATTACTCGGGCAAGTATGAGATCGCGCTTTTCAGCGAAGACAGTGTAAATTTCGGCAGGTACGCCCGCATCGGGTTATCCGTCTACATTGAAGGGAAAGTGCAGCCAAAGCCTTACCGGCAGGAGGAGATGGAAGTAAAGATATCCTCCATCTCCCTGTTAGCGGAAGTGAAAGATAAACTGGTGTCAAAGATCACATTGCAACTTCCTCTTTCAGAAATAGATGACACCTCCGTAGCTGAATTATCGGCGCTTGTAAAAAACAATTCCGGAAATTCATTGTTATATTTCCAAATCATCGGCGAAGAACCGCACATGAGAATTCAGCTTTTTTCACGACCGGCTAAAATTCAAGTGAACAAACGGTTCATCGATTACTTAAAGAATAATTTATCTATCGACTTTACAATCAACTAAATAAATAAAAAACAAATTATGGCGCTTCAAATTACAGACGCAACCCTTGACTCAGTATTGGAGACAGACAAGCTGGTGGTCATAGATTTTTGGGCAGAGTGGTGTGGCCCCTGCAAAATGATCGGCCCCATCATCGAAGAGATCGGTGAAGAATATAAGGATAAAGTCGTGGTGGGTAAACTGAATGTGGATGACAACGACGAAACTACCGGCAAATACGGTATCCGTAATATTCCCACCGTGCTTTTCATAAAAAACGGCAAAGTGGTGGATAAGGTGGTAGGGGCAGGTCCCAAAACCCTTTTTACCGAAAAAATAAACAATCTATTGTAAATAAATAATTTACATCCTACTAAAAGATATATCCCGGCATACACTGTCGGGATGCATTTTTTCAACACCTGCTCTCACCATCGGAGTATGTATCTACCTGGAAGAATAACAAAGTCCTTATCAAAAAATAAAATAATCGTATAAAGAACAAAGAATTTTTATTATGTTTGTGAGGTAAACAATCAACGATCAGCTATTTGGGGAAAATTGTGCTGCATAAAGATTGAATCAATGATGAGATTATTTCGTTTTATTTTAATATCTCATATTTTTCTCTGTTGTTACCCGCTTCTTCAGGGACAATCGTCGTATCTTTTCAAACAACTGGAGGTCCGTGACGAACTTTCCCACAACCAATTAATCATATTTTCAAAGACAGTAAAGGTTTTATGTGGTTCTCCACCGCATCTGGATTAAACAGATACGGTCGATCTCATTTTTATTGACAAAGATAAAAATATGTGATGTTATGTAACCTCATTCAGATTTTACAAGTACCGGCCGGATACAGATAAATCGATTCTCTTCTATCAAAACGGGGAAGCAGGACAACTAAGCAATGGGATTATTACCGACATAAAAGAATCGGAAAGCAATTATGTTTTTGTTTTTCAATCCGGGCTTATTCAATACATGGATAAAAACAGTTTATGGATCTATTCCGATATTCCGCTTGGAACCTGGTTATACAATTCCCGGCAAAAAGAATGGAAACATATGGGATCGAAAAAAAGTGATTTTCCGTTTTTATCATCCAGTGACATGATCCAGGACATTATTCAGGATCCCAATGGACTCATCTGGATGGCAACCGACCATGGGGGAATCGATATTATCGATAAAAAAGCAAACATCATTAGAAAGAAAGCCAAGAATAAAAGATGAGTTCCTCATTTGTAGATATTTTTATTATTAGTTTCAGATAACAAAAGTATCATTTTTTCCGTGATTGTTTCTCCGGATACAGAATAAAAGTATTTACATTTGCAGAATAAAATACATCCCGGCAATTCATGCCGGGATGTATTTTTTAGATGCCCCTTTCACTGCATAATTTCAATACTCATCTTCGTTGAAGAAGAAATCCTCTTTGCTCGGATAGTCAGGCCAAATATCCTCTATCGATTCGAATATTTCGCCATCCTCCTCAATCTCCTGCAGATTTTCAATTACTTCCAGCGGAGCGCCCGACCGCTGGGCATAATCAATTAACTCATCTTTTGTAGCGGGCCAGGGAGCATCCTCTAATTTCGATGCCAATTCAAGTGTCCAATACATTGATAATTTATTTAATAGGGTGTAACTTCAATTTTTTCGCAAATGTATAAAAAGTTTTTATATATCGCCTTGTTCCCAAAATATTTCTTCCGAGGTTTTGTTGCTTTCGTATCGGGCAAATACGAAAAAATAGTCTGAAAGCCGATTCAGGAAAATCAATACTTCATCCGCAACCGGAAATTTTTCAGCTATACGGTACACAGACCTCTCCGCCCGGCGTGCCACGGTACGGCAGATATGAGCCCGTGCGGCCGCTTCATTGCCTCCGGGCAGCACAAAGCGGTTCAGTCGCGGCAGGTTCCCGTCGATGATATCGATCTGCTCCTCAAGGCGGAATATATCCTTTTCGGAAATGATGCTGGCCGGTTTCGGCTCCTTACTTTCAGTCTCTGTGGCAAGATAGGACCCTACGGTAAATAGTTTATGCTGAATATAGCGGAGAAAATCGCGATGGGCGCTCTCTTTTATTTCGCAACTCAGCCAGCCGATATAACTGTTCAGCTCATCCACCGTACCGTACGCATCAAGGCGGATATGCGTTTTACTCACCCGCATACCTCTCACCAACGAGGTAGTACCCTTGTCGCCGGTTTTCGTATATACCATACTTTTTTTCATATTTATTTAGAGTAAAGACACAAAAGTCAAGATTTCAGATTTCAGAATTTCATCATCAAATCGTTCAATCGTCGAATTATCGAATTATCGAATTATCGAATTATTAAATCAACTATCAACCTAACCACTTTCCCTCCTTATCACCTTTCCATCTTATACAAGATAGTTTGCCTTATGAAAATCAGGCCTCAGAAAAACAATTCCCGTATCTTTCACGTCGAACGTTATCCGGGCTTTCTCATCATGAACGATTTCATTCCAAAATTGTTTAGCCCTTCCTTTTTTTATGGGATGAAGCACCCAGAATGTATTGGGATGGCTTAGCTTTGTCAATATGGGAATATCGGGGACATTTTTTCCTGTCAGGTTAATAAAGACAGCATCATAACCCTTCCCTTCACAGGCGGAGAGTGAAGAGACCGTCCCGCGCTCCCATATCCGACCCGCTTGTTTTAGGAGACGCTCTGCCACGGCAATTTTATCTTTATCTTCCTCCACGCACCTGCAATGGATATGCGACGAAGGCGCTGTAAGGAACAGGGTATTCAGGCCGGTACCTGAATTGATCTCCAGTATATCCCCTGCCTGGAAATAATGCACCAGGCGGAAAGAGAGACGATTGAATCCGGTAATTAAGTTCGGATCGAGTCCGTTTTGCCACAGGATTTCACGGATATCGGAAAAGGCGTAAAAACTATAAGGAGAGTGGATCACGCTGGTGATCAGATCGAAAGCAAATGGCGAATGCACCCCGTGCCCTTTCGATTGTTTTTTGCGCAAGAGCCCTCGGCAGCGGGTGAAGAGGTTATTAAAACCCGGCATGGTCGACATCGCTATGGTTTTTGGACCAGCGCCACCGCATAAGCCGTAATACCCTCTTCGCGGCCCACGAATCCCATTTTCTCCGACGTGGTGGCTTTAATGGAGATAAGCCCGGCATCCACTGCCATCACTTCAGCCAGTTTTCGCTGCATGCCGGGAATATGGGGATTGAGCCTGGGCTGCTCCGCGCAGACGGTGGCATCGATATTTCCCAGCGTATATCCCTTATCCCTTAATAAGTTTATGGTCTCCTTCAGCAGAATTTTGCTGTCCACATTGTGATATTCGGCAGAGTTGTCGGGAAAATGATATCCGATATCACGCAGATTGGCGGCCCCCAGTAACGCATCACAGATGGCATGGATCAGCACATCGGCATCGGAATGACCCTGTAATCCTTTTTCATAATCCAGCTTCACCCCTCCGATCCAAAGTTCCCTTCCCTCCTGAAGGCGATGCATATCGTAACCGAAACCCACCCGTATCTGCATAATTTACCGCATTAAATCCCTGATCCCTTCTATATCGAACCCCAAAGAAAGGCGCAACGTCTGATCCAACGGGTTCGACTGGGCAGCCGACACTAAATAAGCAGCATCTATTTGGAAGAGATCGCTCCTGAAACCGGCGCCGAAAGAAAAATAGCGGCGATTACCCTTATATTCGTTCTCGTGATAGTAGCCGGTCCTGACAGAGAAGCGGTTATCGTACCTGTATTCCGCCCCGAGCGACCACATGACCTCCTGCATCTCTTCCCTGAAGCCGCCGGGAGCATCGCCCAACGATTTAAAAATCCCTCCGATGGAAGAGATATGCTGATAATCGTCGATCCGTTGCTGCATTTCTTCGTCGGTCTCATCATCCGTCGGCAACTGCGGAGTAGGTACCAGCAGTTTATTGACGTCTAAACTGAGGGAGAGGGTATTTTTCGGATCAAGAGGATATCCTAATGAGGCACCCACCCGTAAGTTGGCAGGAAGGAACATGGAAGTATTCCCTCCATCGTAAGAGATTTTTGTGCCGATATTGGAAACATTAAATCCGAATCCGAAAAGCGCTTCTGAGCGACCCATATAAAAGTAGGATTCGTTATAGCCGGCGATATCAGCCGAAAACGCATTTCCGGGCGTCGTTTCATCATCACCGGTGGAATAATCGGCCCGGATATACCTCAGGGTAACCGCGCCGGAAAATGTTTCGGTAAGCTTTCTCGAATAGGCCATATCGAGCGCTAACTCATGAGGTGAAACAGTCTGCCAGAACTCATCCTCCAGAGTGCCGACTTCTATATCACCCAATGAAAAATAGCGCAACGAGGCGCTGATGGCATTCAGGTTGTCATTCCCGAATTTCCAGTAACCCGACATGTAGAGAAGGTTAATATCACTCACTAATTTACTGAGCCACGGCGTATAGGAGAAAGCAATGCCCGCTTCACCTGCGATAAACGGATATTTGGCCGCGTTCCAGTGCTGGGAATAGACATCGGGCATGGTGGCCGCCCCTATATCTCCCATACCTCCGCCCCTGGCGTCGGGTGCGATCTGTAAGGAAGGCAACGCTACGGGGATCGGGTTGTAGTCCTGTGCCGTGACAAAACAGCTCATGACCGTGCCCAGCGTGCAGAACAAAATAGTTAGAATTGCTTTGTTCATGTTGTATCGATATGGTGGTTGAGTGAATATCATCTCACATGGAAATCCAGCAGTTTCCGGTCTTCGAGATAACCCTGCAGATGATCGTCAATCGCTACCGGGCCAATGCCTGCCGGTGTCCCGGTAAAAATAAGATCCCCTATCTTCAAAGTAAAGAACCGGCTAATATACGAAATAATTTTATCCACAGGATAGATCATCTCCTTCGTGTTGCCCCGCTGAACGGTTTGATTATTGATATCGAGCCGGAAATCCACGTTCCGGATGTCAGGCACCTCACTTTTGGAGATAAACTTCCCGATAGCAGCGGAATTGTCGAAACCTTTTGCTATCTCCCACGGCAAGCCGAGCTCTTTCTGTTTCCTCTGAAGGTCACGTGCGGTGAAATCGATACCCACGGTAATTTCATCGTAGTAGCGGCAAGCAAAGCGTTCGACTATATTTTTCCCCAGGCGGTTTATCTTCACCACTAATTCCGTCTCGTAATGGATCTCCTCGGAAAAATCGGGCAGAAAAAAAGGCCTATCCCCTTTCAGCAAAGCAGTATCCGGTTTCATAAAAAGCACCGGCTCCTTACTCTCAAACGTACGTTCCATCTCTTTATTGTGAGACGCATAGTTAAGCCCGACAGCAAAAATCTTCATTCCCTAAAAAATCATCCGTTCAACCGGTTAAACATGACAGCAAGGTGGGCGTAAAGCGAGGTATTTTGCAGGACAATCCCTTCCGGAACACGAACCCTGAAAGGCGTGAAATTCCAGATAGCTTTGATCCCGCCCCGGATCATATAGTCCGATACCTCCTGGGCGACCCCCGGCGGTACGGTGAGAACTCCTATCTCCGCCTCCATCTCTTTGTTTCGTTCAATAAACTCATTGGAATGAAACACCGGAATATCGTTTATTTTGTGATTAACGACAGATGATTTCACGTCGAAACCGGCGATGATCTTCAAACCGAATTGTTCCAGACCCGAATCCGACAACAACGCCGCCCCCAGGCTTCCCACTCCGAAAACCACGGCTGTATGTGTGTTGGTAAATCCGAGGAAGGCCTCCAGCACATTGATCAGGTCGTTTATCTCATAGCCTACTCTCGTCTTACCGTTTATATCGACATACGACAGGTCCTTGGCTATCTGGGAAGCGGAAACATCTATCTTTTTTGCGATCCGCGTAGAGGAAACAATGGTCTCCCCCTGGCTTTTGAGCAATTTCACGTAAGATAAATACCAGGGGAGCCTTCTGAGCGCCGGTTCGGGTATTTTTGCGGAATGTATCGGATCTGGCATACTTTTCGTAATCTTTACTAAAGTTAGTCGTTTCCAAGTTGTACGAAAACGTTCACAAAGATACTCTTTTTGTAGAAATTTTGAATTTTTAATCTCTATTTTATTTACTCACTTCGTGTTATTCGTGCTTCGCATGTTATTTACTCTCTTTACCCGTGTATCCACAATTCCTAAATATTATGGATGCCTGACGCCTGAAACGTCCCGCAGGACGGCCCTGACGGAACCGATTTTCAGGGTAGTGTCTATAATTACCGGAATACGGTTCTTATCATTGGTAATCGAGGCTTTTAAAGCATCTTTCTGGTTCGAGAAAGCCTCGTCGAGTATAGTCAGTGAGAGATTGATCACTTCGTATTTTTCTCCATTATTTGCTTTTACCGATGAAATACCCTGGTAATTGACATACATATTTACCGATTTCCTCCCGGAAATGAACCGGATAGGGTGCCTGTCGCCGGGTTTCATGCCGGTATAGTCGAGGTTTCGGATATAAGGCAATACAGAGAGGTAATCGTAGGTACACTGATCGGAAGAGACTACCTCATCGAATTGCTCTTCCCCGTTCCAGATACGAAAAGCGCGTATTTTCAACTTATTTCCCTCGTAGATATAGGACTGCCTCTCTACGGAATAGTCCCTCCCTTCGAATGCCTCCTTGGTAAACAACAAAGGGCGGAGATCCTTATCGATAAAGGATGTGAGTGTGTCGTTTACAGTATATATATTACCTGCCAGACCGGAGGTATTGAGTAACATCACCATCTTATAGGCATTCTCTCCGCGATAATTCGCTTCGGTCACCGAAAGCGATCCTCTTCCGGCCCGTGCATTCAGAAAACCGAAATTCAAATAGAGGTCGTACCGTATATCCTCGCCGCTCGCAAAAGCGGTGTTGGTCAGTTTACACTGCGCACTCACCTGCATAAAAGTAAAAAGTGAGAACAGCACAATAACGATAGATATAGTTTTTTGATTGATCATAATTTTAATTTTACGGGTCTTTATATGCGCAGCAACTACCGCATCCCTACCGATTGTTACTGCATCCTGGAAGAGGCCCCCGAACCGCCGGTCCCCATTCCCGAAAAGGAAGAACTCTTCTGATTCTGTTGTTGTTGCTCTCTCTCCAGATTTGGATCACGCCGTTTTTTCTCTTCCGGCTTATTTTTGGTTATTTCTAATGGTTTCTGTTCTCTCACAGGCGTTGAACGGATATTCCAATCTTCCGCATGATCCGAATATGCCCTTATCACGAATTTTCCGGGATAATAAAACACCTCCTCCGGCTGTCGTCCCTCCTCATAATTTCCGGTAGTCCATATGCCATCATCATTCTCATCTATCACGATGCGTGCATAGACCTCACCGGGGGGCAGATCCTGAAATCTTACCCTGCCCGCTTTGACATGGCTTTTCCGAAAAGGTTTATCCGACTTGTCGAGCAATTCTACGAAAGCCGGTTTCCCTTCAGGTAGTCCGCTAACGGATATTTCCAGGTTTCCATACTGATCCAGCAGTTTCACCGTAAAGGATTGTTCATATTTATCGTTCCATAGGCCATAAGGACTGGCGATTGCCGCCGAATCGATCAGTAGCTTGTATTTCCCGCCGGGAATCCAGCGGGGCCGCAGAGTAAACTTGCGCGGATTCAGCGAATCCGATTCCAGGCGGAAAGGGACCGCTTCGAATAAGGAATCCACCTCGGTCAATAATTGCACATAGGTAGAATCAAATGCTGCGACAGGCTGTTCAAACTCTATCCGGATGGGATTATACAATTCAAATGTCGATTGAATATTGCTGTTCACACCCAGGAACTTAATCTGCTCTTCCTCTCCCTCTTCTTTCTTTTCCCCCCTGCTGGGATCACGACCCGTTCGCCTCATATTGAAATTGAGCGTATCCGTAGCGATATAATTTTTATTGAGTGAATCGGTACGTATATAATTGATTTTCATACGAATGGAATCCTGACGATAAATCAATGAATCCGTAATCCAAAGCATGAGGGTATCGTTTTTAGCGCTTTGCTCGGCCACATACCAATCGTCGCCCTCCGTCTGCGGATCCAACAAAAAGAAAGTCGGCTTAGCGGTCGGCGCGGCAAAAAAGAGATTAAGCCTGTGCGGTTCGGGACGTTCATGCTTCTGCAGGTATTGTCTTTGGAAATCGGACAGAAAAGAGCGCAGCAGCAAGTCATCCGGTAGAAAGCGGGTATAATGGACGGTATGTATAGTGTCAATAGTAAGACTGTCCTGAAAAATCGTATCCTGCCGTACGGCCGGCATGGTAGAGGGTATTATAATGGAATCCAGGAAGGCGGTATTTTCCTGCGGATTATCATACTTATAATCCCTGTTCAGGTCATTCAGTGCAAACACCTTATATTTTCCGGGGGCCATCCCCCGCACGGTGAAATTGCCGCGGGAATCGGTCCTGGAGATCCGCTCGAAGGCAATATGGGTAAAAGCCGTATCATGGTTATTGGAGTGGACGCCCACATATATCCCCGTAACAGGTTCCAGATCCTCGGCGGTAAGTACTTTCCCGGAAATAGACAATGTATCGAGCCGGTCACCGGTAGAAAAGGAGTAGACGAAATTTTCCAGCGGATTGGCTTCGTTATTATCTGCAAGAGCGTCGGTAAAATCAATGGTATAGGTAGTATTGGGGAGCAGTGTATCATTGAGTTCCACGATAGCCCTTCTCCCCGCCGAACGGATCACCGGCATATTTTTCTGAGGGGGGGTTACGATCACTTTCTCACTGGGTTTTTCGATTTTAATATTCTCATCGAATTCGATCTCGATCCTCGAAGGAGAAACGTTCAGCGAATTAAAACCGGGGGTAGCTCTTCTCACCACCGGCGGATCCACATCATAAGCCCCCCCGGCAGGTGCAGCCATATTTGCACAGGAATGGCACAAAACGGCAGCTACTGTCAGGAGAAACAGCCAGGAGAGGAAAGTGAAAATCTTATGCAACATTCTTTCTCTTTAGTGTGTACAATGCTATTTTCAACGCAAATGTACAATGTTTTATGCAGTCTCATACAATTTTTTCATTTTTTACAACTGAATAACGGGGCAGATCACTTTTCACTCCGCGAAAGAAGGGTATGTCCTATCCGGCAAAAGAGGCACTTCCGCGGATCGCAATAAGCTTTTCGCAACTGGATAAGCGCCTGTGTATCGAATGCGTTCCGGGGGATCACTCCCGCCTTGCGGAATTCGGACACGATTACGTTCTTCTCCGGTTTCAGCGACTCCAACAGATGAATGGCCCTGTCGCAATAAATCTCCGCAGCGGTTTTCTTGCCATAGGCGAACAGCATGGGCGCCACCGTATTGATCAGCAGGATCTGCCGCGATGCACTTCCGAGCTGTCCGGCCGCTTCGGGTGATCGCTTCCCGAAAGAGTAATGGGTGTGCCAATAGACCGAGGGAGATGCATGGAACAGCGACATCCACTCATCGATCCCCTCCCGCTCAAGCACCATTGAAAAGAGTCGTCCGGACGATTGTAGCAATGCCGCCAGTTGTGCGATACGCATTTCAGGAAATGAGGGGGGACGGACTCTCATCCGTTTGAAGAGGTAATTTTCCAAAGGGGTCAGCGAATATTTATTCTTCAGGAAACGGTACTCACTTTGCAACTGCAGGAAGTAGTCATCTTCCATCCTCGGAATTTCTGCTGTTTTTTGCGTTTCTGCCGTTTCCTTTGTCTTCCCGATTCCCCGGGATGCCTGCACTTCCTGAGATCCCCCTGTTTTCCCGTCTTTGCGGACTTCCTGCCCACCTGAAACATCCCGGGCATCCTCTTCCTCCAGTAACCCCGCCTGTCCGAACAGTAATGCCTCCACCTGAAACAGGCTGTCGCCATGCCGCCGGATATAATTGAAAGGCAATGAAAGGGCGAGCCGCTCAAATGCGTCGGCATTCAGTCCAAATCCAAAATTACGCGTAAGCAACACATAGAGCGCCTCCTCCCACGACTGGCAAAAACGATCCAGATAAATATAGATATCATTGGTTTTCCGTTCCAACCGCTCGATGGATAAGGCGCCCAGGAAAGAGTGTATAAATGGCGCGGACAGTGAAGAAAGATGATCTTTGCAGGGAACGGGGCCATTACTGTGAATCAAATAGGCGGCATTTTTACGCACCTCACCGGGGACTATTAACTCACACTGAGGTATCTGTTGTCCTTTCTCGTTCACCACCGTCCTGTTCACACGTTCCGACAGGTGCAGGATCACCGAATTATATGCTTTATCGGTATGATGACCATGCCGCTCCCACTCATCCGAAGAGCGGTGAATCTCTACATCCCCCGCCCATACCTTGTCACCGATCCTTATTTTAGCATTAAAGAAATCGGGGCCGGCATGGGGGTTGTGCATCCCCGGGTCGATCACCTCCACCTTTTGACCGTCCAGCGTTTCAAGAGGACCGGAGGGATAAAGCCTGAACTTCCAGACATAATGCAGCAGTTCTTCTTTGTAAGGCATAGCAGTCAGGTTTAAAATCCAAAAATAAAATTAATTATCCGAAACACCAAACCGCTGGGTCAAAACCGGTTGAAAAATAGCCGGAAATGTGCGGAATTTTGACTAATTTTGTACCACTTTGCTTATTTTTCGCTCTTATCATATGCTTTCAACCGACGAAAGAACCCGTATTCACCTGCTGATGCAACAGGAAATAGTCTCCTCTATCGGATGCACTGAACCGGTTGCTGTAGCTCTTTGTACAGCCAAGGCGTGCAGTATGCTTGGAAAGAAGGCCGAAAAAATCGAGGCTTTCCTGAGCGCCAATGTACTGAAAAACGCCCTGGGAGTAGGAATTCCCGGCACAGGCATGACCGGTCTCCCCATCGCCATTGCGTTGGGTGCATTGACCGGTAAACCGGAAGAGGGGCTTGAACTGTTAAAGGGTGTGACTGCCGGAGAGGTAGAGAAAGGAAAGCGTTTTATTGAGGAAGGAAGGATAGAGATTCGCCAGCAGGCGGGTATCACTGATAAACTCTATATCCGGACCCGATGCAGCGCCGGCGGGGAATCGGCGGTTACGGTCATTTCCGGCAGTCACAACCGTTTCACCTATATGGAGAAAAACGGGGAGGTACTACTCGATGAACCGGTAGCCCGAAGTAAAGAGGATAAGGTGGAAAATGCCGTACCGCTCAACTTCCGTACCGTCTACCAATACGCTATAGAGTCACCCCCCGCGGAGCTGTCCTTCATCCTGGAAGCCGCCCGGATAAACAGGAAAGTGGCGGACGAGGCAATGCTTCACAGTTACGGTCACAATGTGGCCGGCAGCCTGATGAACAGGAACGGGCTTCATATCTTCGGGGATAACCTGCACACCCGCATGGTGATCTCCACGGCAGGCGCCTGTGATGTAAGGATGGACGGAGCGTTGATACCGGTAATGAGCAATTCCGGCAGCGGCAATCAGGGAATAGCCGCCACCATGCCTATCCTCACCTATGCCGAGAGCGAGTCATGCAGCGACGAACAGCTGATTCGCGCATTGACATTGAGCAGCCTGCTGATCATTTATATCAAGCAGCAATTGGGTAGGCTTTCGGCCCTCTGCGGGTGCGTGGTGGCCTCCACGGGTTCAAGCTGCGGCATCACCTACCTGATGGGCGGCAGCTATGAGCAGATCGTATTTGCAGCCAAGAACATGATCGCCAATATCACCGGCATGATCTGCGACGGCGCCAAACCCGGTTGCGCGCTGAAGATCGCCAGCGGGGTATCCACCGCTGCCTTGTCGGCGGTGATGGCTATTGAAAATGAGGTGGTCACCTCTCGGGAAGGGATTGTCGATGAGGATATCGACCGGACTATAGAAAATCTGGCGCGCATCGGGAACAGCGGTATGCAGGAGACTGACCAGCTGGTGCTGGATATTATGACGAAAAAATAGATTGTTAGGGTTACTACTATAAAGATTTTGCAGACACACAGAGAACAGGATTTTCAGACTAAGAAAATCAGCAGGTTAGTATGGGATTACGCGCTCCCGGGTATCGTGGGGACAATGGTCACCGCGATGTATAACGTGATCGGACGCATCTTTATCGGGCAGGGAGTGGGTGCGCTGGCCATTTCCGGCCTTGCCATCACATTCCCTGTGATGAACCTCACTTCCTCGCTGGGGATGCTTGTAGGAGCGGGCGGAGCAGCCCGTATTTCCATCAGTCTGGGGAAGAAGGACAGGGAGACCGCGGAGAAGATCCTCGGCAACTCGCTCTCGATCACGGTCATACTCAACGCCATCTTCATTACCCTTTTTCTGGTCTTCCTGGATCCTATTCTGAGAGCGTTCGGCGCCAGCGATCTTACTCTCCCTTATGCGCACGATTATCTGCAGATCGTTCTTTTGGGGAATGTGTTCGTGAGCCTTTGCTACAATTTCAACGCCATGATGCGTTCTTCCGGTTACCCCCAGAAAGCGATGATCACCATGCTTATCGGCGCTGTCTTCAATATCATCCTGACCCCTCTTTTCCTCTACGTATTCGATTTGGGAATAAAAGGGGTGGCCTGGGCCACGGTAATTTCCATGTTCATCGGCATGTTGTTCGTGATGGATCATTTCACACGGGAAAGCAGCCTGATCCGTCTCCGCTGGAAAAACCTGCGGCTCGACAAGAAGATCATCGGCGCCATTCTCTCTATAGGGCTTTCGCCGTTCAGTATGCAGGTAGCAGCCTCCGGTGTGGCAGTACTGTTGAACACCTCTCTGCTGCGTTACGGCGGCGACCTGGCAGTCGGTGCGTACGGCATTATCAATACCGTACTCATGATATTCCTGATGATCCTAATGGGGCTTAACCTGGGCACACAACCTATCATCGGGTACAACTACGGCGCCCGTGATTTTGCCAGGGTAAAAGAAACACTCTATTATTCGCTGAAAGTGGCCACGGTGATCACTACCCTGGGTTTTATCATCGGGCAGTTCTTCCCGCACCTGTTTGCCTCGGCCTTCACCGTCGACCCGGAACTGCGCTCGATCACCGAAAAAGGGATTCAGATAACCATCGCCGCCTTCCCGCTCGTGGGTATGCAGATAGCGGCTTCCAGCTTCTTCCAGAGCCTGGGCTATGCTGCCAAATCGATCATACAGAGCCTGAGCCGCCAGTTGATATTCCTTGTTCCCTTCATCATCGTCTTTCCCCGGTTCTGGGGATTGAACGGCCTTTGGATGGCCATGCCCGCTGCCGATACACTGGCCGCTATCTTATCGATCTATCTGCTTATCATACAGCTCCGCGTGCTTAATAAAATGGAAGAGGATGATAAGCGAATTGCCTGAAACGAGCAGGTAAATCATTTACACACAGAAATATGGAAGTATACGGGTCCCTACGAGTTGAGTGTAAAAAATAAAATATGGCGTATGAAAATAAATAATATTAATCATATGAATTTAGGCCGATTTTCTGTAGATTTGCAGGCGTTGTCCAGGACAAGAATAAAAATTTTCAATTTTAATCATAAAAAATAAAACAGTTGTATGAAGAAAGTAGTGTTAATTCGCCACGGTGAAAGTGTATGGAATAAAGAAAACCGCTTTACCGGATGGACCGATGTCGATCTCTCCGAAAAAGGGGTAGCAGAAGCACACAAAGCAGGTAAATTGCTGAAAGATGAGGGTTTTTGCTTTGAAAAAGCTTACACCTCCTACTTGAAAAGAGCAGTCAAAACATTGAATGTAGTGCTCGACGAAATGGATCTGGACTGGATCCCGGTAGAAAAGACCTGGCGGTTGAATGAAAAACATTACGGTATGCTACAGGGACTGAATAAGGCGGAAACAGCAGAAAAGTATGGCGACGAGCAGGTACTTATCTGGCGCCGCAGTTACGATGTGCCGCCTACGCCGCTAGATAAGGAAGACGAACGTTCACCGTTTCAGGATATACGTTACAAAGGAGTCTCCGAAAAAGATCTTCCGCTCACCGAAGCGTTGAAAGACACTGTAGAACGCATCCTTCCCTACTGGAACAATACCATCGTACCGGAAATGAAAGAACTCGACCAGGTGATCGTCGCCGCTCACGGCAACAGCCTCCGCGGTATTATCAAGCATCTGAAGAACATCTCCGACGAAGATATTGTCAGCCTGAATTTACCGACTGCCGTTCCTTATGTTTTCGAATTCGACGATGAGATGAATTTGCAGAAAGATTATTTCCTGGGTGATCCGGAAGAGATCAAAAAACTGATGGATGCCGTAGCTAACCAAGGAAAAGCCAAGTAAACCCACGGAATTATACAGGGAAAAAGTTGGAATCCGGTACAGAATGAATAAGCCGGGGACAAAACATGTCAACCGGACTAAGCCGTAAAAGGTTTCTGACAACGGTCTGCAACCACAAAAAAAACGGGCGCCGAATTATATTCGATGCCCGTTTTTAATTCATTATTAACTTAAAGGATTGTTTTCAAATCGTCAGGAGTAATGTTCATCGCGATGATCACTCCGTTCTCATCTATCAAGTAGTTCCGGAACCCTTCGTTCAGTTTGAAATCTCTATATGTCTCCGAACCGGTTCCTCTTATCTCATAGAATTGAGATATACTTTCCAGCCTGTCCAATACCAGCGTCCTTTCCACGACATGTCTATTTTCATCGAAAGCGATTGAAACAAATTCAACATCACTGTCATTCTTTTTCAGATAATTATATAGTTGAATATTGTTCGCTCTGGACTGGGCATGATAAGTGGCCCAGAAATTGACCACTACTTTTTTACCTTTATAATCGCGCAGGTTGCGGGAATTACCTTCCGAATCCGTTAAAACAATGTCGGGGATCGTTTCTCCGGGATGATAACCTGAGGAAGGCAGTTCTGTTTTTACCGAACCAGCCGATAACACGAGTGTAATCACCGATATAAGGCAAAAGCTCAAGTACTTCATAAAAAAATAAATTTGGTTAGTACTCGGATAAAGCTATTGCTTCACGCAGTAGACTAAATCCCTTAACTATATAGACTTTTCGCTAAAAGTCTCATTTTTAGGATGGCAAAAGTACGTTACTTTTTTTTATCAGGAAACTATTTCGCCAAAAACTTTACTTTCAAATGTTAAATTTAATATTTCTCAATACTCAAATCGCTTGTTATTAATGATTTATAGAGAAGAAGGATTCTATCGTCTCCACGGAAGTGTCTTTCAGGATCACTTTTTTATCCCTGTCCAGAAGATAGAGAGTAGGAAACGCCTTGATGTCGTACAATCTCTTCCCGGTGATCTCTCCGCTTTTATCATACGCATACACCCATCCGGCAGGGATTCCGGCAAGATGAGCGTTCCACTCCTCCAGATTATTATCGGGATAAAGGGCGAGGACGGTGAGCATGGTACGTGCCGGCCTGTTCAGTCCCAATGCATCGTTCAATGCTTTCGACTGGCCAAGGCGTTCCGTCACGGCAGCGCAGGTGGAACAACCGGGATCGGTAAACATCAGCAGGGTATATTCGCTCTTCAGGTCATACAACCTGAATGATTGTCCCGAAGAAATCGTATAGCTAAAGTCATTGGTTCTCTCTCCAATACGGTTCCGCATTGCCATATCCAATTGAAATCCGTACCGTGACCTGCTTTCTTCCTCCAACAGGGGTGAATTCACGGCCTTCTGCAACACAGGAAGGTAATATTCCTCATTGCGAAAAGGAGAATTGGGCTCGTAGAGGTATTTTTCGAACAGTTCAATAAAATGAAGATACATCATGGTGTCGGTTTCCGCTTTATCCAACGTATACGCAAGCGAGGCATTGATATTTTCCTCCGGCACATAACCCAGGATATTGATATAATCCACAAAAGCCTGTTCCGTAATTTCCGGCCGCCGGATGAGGTTTCTGTCGGCAAAGTCGAACCGGTCCCAGTAATGCATCACAAGATACCTGGCTCTCTCTTCGGAGTCTCTTATCGTCCCGGGCACCTGAGGCAACACAAACGTATCGGGAACAACAGTCTGCGCCGGCGTGTCCTTTTCTGCCAAGGGTTCCGATTGGGCCTTTTTACGCGACAGGCAGGAGAGGCCGATTATCAGTATGAGCCCAACTAAAGCGATGATTGAAAAAATATGTTTCATCTTCTATCCGTTCAATTATATTAGGCGTTTTCAATTATGGTTACACTATTTGAATTGATCGAAATCGCTATGATGTAGCCCGAACAACTTCGGCCTCTATTCATTTAGCTTAACGAAAACGTTTATAATTACCGGTTCAAAATTACATGATTTTCGTACGAAAACCATATATACGGATAAAAATAACCGTTCCATCCATAGGTCAAAGTTAGCAGATAAGTTCATCATAAAGAAAAGAGAGGTGGAAAAGAGCAATATTTTTCGTACATTTGTATTTTACAATTGTCCGATACAGTTATGGATGCATTTGTTGTTTCCGCAAGAAAATACAGGCCTTCTACGTTCCGGTCAGTGGTGGGGCAAGAGGCTCTTACCACAACATTGAAAAATGCGATTGCCGGCAATAAGCTTGCACACGCCTATCTGTTCAGCGGCCCGCGCGGTGTGGGGAAAACCACCTGTGCCCGCATCTTCGCGAAAACCATCAACTGTCTCAATCCTGCCGGCGACCATGAGGCGTGTAACAAATGTGAATCGTGTGTGTCATTCAACGAGCAGCGTTCTTATAATATCCATGAACTGGATGCCGCTTCCAATAACGGTGTGGACGATATCCGCAGCCTCATCGACCAGGTACGTATCCCGCCGCAGATAGGGAAGTATAAAGTATATATCATCGACGAGGTGCATATGCTTTCACAGTCAGCTTTCAACTCTTTCTTGAAAACGCTGGAAGAGCCCCCCCCGCACGCCATTTTCATCCTGGCGACCACGGAGAAGCAGAAGATCATCCCCACCATCCTGTCGCGTTGCCAGGTATATGATTTCAACCGCATCAGCATTGCCGATATAGTAGAGCATCTCCAATATGTAGCAAAACAGGAAGGGGTAAGAACGGAACCGGAAGCGTTGAATATTATCGCCCAGAAAGCGGACGGAGGGATGCGCGACGCACTTTCCATTTTCGACCAGACGGTGAGTTATACCGGGGGAGACATCACTTACAAGGCTGTCATTGAGAATCTGAATGTACTCGATTATGAATATTATTTCAGATTGTCCGACGCTATCCTCGCCGGCAATGTGGTGGAAACACTGCTGATATTGAATGATATTCTCAACAGGGGTTTTGAAGGGCAATATATTATCAGCGGCATCTCCAACCATTTCCGGGACCTGCTGGTATGCAAGGATGCAGCGACCGCACAGCTTTTCCAGGTGGGGGCTTCCATCCGTGACCGATATATCGCTATGGCCAAAAGATGCAGTAACGAGTTCCTCTACCAGGCTATTGAAATATCGAACGAATGTGATCTGAATTACCGGCTCAGCAAGAACAAGCGGCTTTTATTAGAACTGACACTGATACGATTGTGCCAGCTACCGAAATCGGAAAGCGCATCCGCAGTGAAAACGGAAAAAAAAAGATCTATGGAACCGATAGCGACCGGGGAAAAACCGCCACAAACGAATGTCAGACAAGAGAGAATTCCTGAAAGAGAGAAAGTTTCTGAAAAAGAGGATATTCTAAAAACAGAGAAACTTGCGGAAAAGGAATATAATCCGCAAAGAGCCGGGGTGAAAGAGGAAAACCGGAGCGAAAGCACGCTGCAAGAAGACGAAATCAGATACCGGCAGAGCGATGTAAGCAAAACTCCTGAAAGTGACCTACAAAAACCGGCTGAAAATAATGTGCAAAAACCGGGGTCAAATGACATACGCAAATCCGCAGACGCAATTGCATCACTGAAAAAGAGAACGGTATCCCTCTCCGGCATGGGAGTATCCCTCTCCTCCATCTCCAACCGGGAAACGGAAGAGACCACTTCCACCGGGCCGGCCACGCAACAGCATAACGGTACCAACCTCTTTACCGAGAAAGAGTTGGTGGATGCCTGGGAAAAGTACGCCAAAAACCTGAATGAAGAGAAACTCCTCAAGAACACAATGACGCTCTATCATCCCAAAATGTTAAGCGCCACACTGTTCGAAGTGGAAGTAAACACAGAGCTCAACAAACAATACCTTACCGACCACAGCCTCGGCATCCTCTCTTTCCTGAGGGAAAAACTGGGGAACGGCGACATCACCATGACCATCCGGATCGCGGAGGTGAATGCCATCAAGAAACCATTGACCTCCCGCGAGATATTCGATGAGATGGTGGAACAAAACCCTTCGCTCCAAAAGCTTTCCGATGAGTTCGGGCTGGAACTGTCCTGAGGTTCCATATCCGTTCGACCCGCCGAAACACTATATCCGGAAACGCCATAAAAGATCCCTGTCGATGAAAATCCTTCTCTCCCTTCTTTTGGTCCTTTGCTTTTTTTGTTCATGCACGGAATACAAAAAAGAAAAACAATCGTCCGAAAAGGGCGGGGATCCGGGAAAGGTGGTCAGGAAACGGCAGGGAAGCGCCGACACGATAGCATACGGCACATTTTCCAATCCTGCAGAGGAAGTTGAACCGGTAACAGTAGAAAAGGATACCATTATCGATGCCGGTTATAGTTTTGAAGAGTCGATTGCCGGCACCAAAGCGTCCCAAAGCATCATCGATCAGCTGGAGCTTTTTGAGGTATTCTACCTCTCTGTCGACGGAAAGATCCATCAGGGGCAAATCCTTTCCAACAGGAAAATAGCGGAAGATATCAGGGAGATTTTCCGGTTTATGCGGGAGAGCGGATTCGTGGTCGAGAAAGTGGTCCCTGTGGTGAGATATGGCTGGAACGACAGCCTGTCGATGGACGATAACAACAGCTATAGCTTCTGCTACCGGGACATCACCTACTCCAAACACGCGACGGGTATGGCTATTGATATCAACCCACGGTTCAATCCTATACGCTGGAAAACCGAAAATCGTCCCAATCAGCCCCAAGGAGCGGTATTAGATACCACCATAAACGGTACCCTGTATCCGGGCCATCCGGTAGTAGAGGAGTTCAGGAAATTCGGATTCCGGTGGGGGCACTCTTTCACAAAATTTTATGACGACCATCATTTTGAAAAGAGGTGATAAAGTGGGAAGGTATATGTTTTATTCTTTCCCACTTTCCTACCTAATCACCTTAGAATGCCCACTTCTCCCTGTCGAGATTCCGATAGTTGATTGCCTCCGCCAGATGGACCGGCTGCACCTGTTCGCTTCTGTCGAGGTCGGCAATGGTACGGGAGACTTTCAGTATCCGGTCGTAGGCGCGGGCGGAAAGGTTAAGTCTTTCCATGGCTGTCTGTAACAATTTCAATCCGCTCGGGCCGGGGGAAGCATATTCGCGCAACATCCTCCCGTTCATCTGTGCGTTACAAAAGACACCTTCCCTGTTTCTGAACCGGTGCAACTGTATCTCCCGCGCTTTTACAACCCTTTTGCAGATATCCACACTCCGTTCTGCCGGTGTAGCGTCGGATATCTTCGCGAACGGAACCGGCACGATCTCTATCTGTATATCGATCCGGTCGAGGAGCGGTCCGGAAATCCTGTTCAGGTATTTCTGTACTGCTCCCGGAGGACATACACACTCTTTTCCGGGGTGATTATGGTAGCCACAGGGGCAGGGATTCATGGCCGCTACCAGCATAAATCCGGCCGGATAGTCCACCGTAAATCTGGCGCGGGAGATCGTGATCTTGCGATCTTCCAGCGGTTGCCGCATCACTTCGAGTACGTTTCTGCTGAATTCCGGCAGTTCGTCGAGGAATAACACCCCGTTGTGCGCCAGGCTTATCTCACCGGGCTGGGGGTATGAGCCTCCCCCTACCATCGCTATATCGCTGATGGTATGGTGCGGCGACCGGAACGGGCGGTTCGTCATAAGCGATCTCCCCAGATCCGTTTTTCCCGCCACGCTGTGTATCTTTGTAGTCTCCAGCGCCTCCTCCAACGAAAAAGGAGGCAGGATAGAAGGTATCCGTTTCGCCATCATCGATTTCCCGGACCCGGGCGGGCCGACCATGATCACATTATGGCCTCCTGCTGCAGCCACTTCTAACGCCCGTTTCACATTCTCCTGCCCTTTCACGTCGGAGAAATCAAATTCGAAAGAGGAGCGCCCTTCCAGAAACTCCCGTTGCAGATCCACCCTGGTCGGCTGCAACATCCGCTCACCGTTAAAGAAGTCCACCACCTCTCGGATATTGTTCACTCCATAGACCTCCAACCCCTCCACCACTGCAGCTTCCTTCGCATTTGCCACAGGCAAAATAAATCCCTTGAAACTGTTTTCCTTTGCCATTAACGCGATGGGCAGCGCTCCTTTTAACGGAAGAATCGTCCCGTCAAGCGACAATTCACCCATCATCAGGTAATCGCCCAGCCTACCGGAAGCAACTGACTTGGAAGCGGCGAGAATACCGACTGCGAGGGGCAGGTCATACGCCGAGCCTTCCTTACGGATATCGGCAGGAGACATATTGATAACGATCTGTTGACGTGGAAATTTCATCCCGCTTACTTCGACGGCCGAGACGATGCGTTCATGGCTTTCTTTCACGGAGGTATCGGGCAGGCCTACCAGCATAAACCGTATCCCTCTCGAACAGTTAACTTCAATAGTAATGAGCGTTGCATCGATACCTTGTACAGCCGCTCCAAACAATTTGACCAGCATGTTACCAAGTCTTTTCTTGCACTTAATCTTCGGAAGAATTTCTGATTGCCTTTGCTACTCCCTGCGCGGGAATATTGCGTACTTTGATATTACCGTCGGGAGCGATCAGAATATTAAAGGGTATATATTGCACATTGTACGCGTCTACAATATCCGATCCCCAGCTTCTCTTCTCAGGGACCACCGTCCACGGAATGGAATCATTCTCTACATATTCCACCGGATAAATATCGGAATCGATATAAATAGTCATGAACTCCACACTATCCTTATCGATCTCTTTATAAGCCTCTTTCAGCAGATCTATCGTCTCACGCGATTCGATCCCCGCAGTAGAAACAAAAGAAAGCAACAGGTATTTTCCGTTGAACTCATGAGAATAAATGTCTTTCTCTTCTTTATTCTTCAGCATAAAATAAGGTATCCGGGCGCCTTCCGCCGAACGGTTGATCTTTTCAGAATAGAATCTCAACCGGGCTGCAAACTGAGTTTCGGTCACATCTCCCTGCAGATATCCCAGTACCCGTTCCAGCGCCTGGGGATTATCGCTGTTCATAAAAAAATTATTGATCAGGATAAGGCTGGAGAATTTGGCCGGATTCATCCTTATAAATTCTTCCGCTTGCGATATCAACTCATGATTGAGCAGTTGTAATTTAGCAATCTCATCATGCCGGGTCATAGACTTGCTGCCGATAGTGTCCGACTGGGCTTCCATATTCAGGTTAAACAACAACTGCCCCCGTTGTGTAAGCAATTCGCGGTTTTCCGTTTTGAACAAAGTGAGATCGTTATTGATCTCGTTTCCATTCACCTCAATGAGATCGGGCAACAACGCGTCTCCCTTCACTTTCAAAGTTTGGCCCTTATCGGCAAAAATCACGGCAGCGCTCTCGTAATTATTCAGGTAGAGCGAAAAGGTGGTGAGTGTATCGATATGGCTTCTGTAATTGAATTTCCCTTTTACATCCACATTAACCGTATCGATGGCAAGCGTATCGGCAGAAACATAGGTGATCAGGATATAGGGACTCTCGAGATGCGAGATCTCCCCCCTGATCAAAATTCCCTCTTCACTCTTACAAGATACGACGGAATATAAAAAAAGAAAATAAATAACTAATTTACAGAATCTTACCATATACAGACAACTCTTTTCCGGATCATTATTTTTGATATTTTGTATTTTTACCGGTACGTATCAAAAATACATATTTATTCGGAAAGGCAAAGATATTCTATTTTTTTAAATATTCAATGATTTTCACATTTATTTAACTGTTTTTCTTTTTTGACAGAGAATGAGTATCCGTAATGGGAAAATGAAATAAAATAAGTAGCTTTGTACTGCCTAAACAGGTGACCTTATGTTTTTTTCAATTATCATACCTCTTTATAACCGCCCCGACGAAGTGGATGAACTTCTCGCCAGCCTCTGTGAACAAACCGATAAGCGGTTTGAGGTGGTGATCGTGGAGGATGGATCTACCCGGAAAAGCAAGGACGTAGTGGAAAAATACCGCGACAGGCTTGATCTCACCTATTTTGAAAAAAACAATTCAGGCCCGGGTCTTACCAGGAATGCCGGAGCAGTACGCGCAAAGTACGATTATCTTATTTTTTTCGATTCGGATTGCATCATTCCCCCTCAATATATCGAAACCGTTTCCCGGTTCCTTCGTGAGCGCCCTGCAGACGCCTATGGAGGGCCGGATGCGGCGCTGCCTACCTTTACCACAATACAGAAAGCGATTAACTACTCCATGACATCTTTCTTCACCACCGGCGGGATCCGCGGCGGGCAAAGATCGATGGAAAAATTCAATCCACGGAGTTTTAACCTGGGTGTTTCCAAAAAGGCGTTTGACACAATAGGCGGCTATGGGGATATGCGGTTCGGGGAAGATATCGATTTTAGCCTGCGGCTATTGGAGAACGGCTTCCGGACAGCCCTTATTCCCGAAGCCTACGTTTATCACAAGCGAAGGAGCACTTTCCGACAATTCTTCAAGCAAGTTTACAACTCCGGCATTGCGCGCATCAACCTGCACCTTGTCCATCCCGGATCCCTGAAAACAGTGCATCTGCTGCCTGCATTTTTTGTTGCCGGGATGACAATCATCCTCATACTCTCTCTCTTTCACCCGGCATTCCTGCTTATTCCCGTATCCTACTCACTGCTGGTTTTTATCGGCTCCCTGGCAAAAAACAGATCGGCGGGAGTATCGCAGCGGCCTGGATCCAACTGACGGGATACGGCACGGGGTTTCTGTCGGCCGTATGGAAACGGCTGATCATGGGAAAAGGCGAATTCAAGGCATTCGAAAAAAAATTCTACGATTAAATCTCTTCCTGCCGGGAATCATACCTTTCAGGTCCGGAATCTCTGAAAAATACCCTAATCAGACCTTCTGCCCGTAAGCGAGATCTCCGGCATCCCCGATACCGGGCACGATATAAGACGATTCGTTTAATCCGGGATCAATAACGGCAGCCCAGATAGTAGTTTTGTCTCCGGGAAAATTTTCCCTGCAATAGTCTATTGCCTGCCTGCTGGCAATAATGGTTGCTATATGAATATGCGCAGGCGTTCCCCTTGTGAGCAGCGCCCTGTAAGTCAACTCCATGCTGCTCCCTGTCGCCAGCATCGGATCGGCCAGGATCAAGGTTTTCCCTTCTATGGAAGGCGACGCAATGTATTCGATATGTATGTCGAACGACTGGTGCCCGGTCTCTTTATATTTCCTGTATGCCGACACAAAAGCGTTTTCCGCTCCGTCGAAATAATTCAGCATACCATGATGAAACGGAAGTCCCGCCCTGAGAATGGTGGCGATTACGATTTCCTCCTCAGGAACACTTACCTCAGCAACATCAAGCGGCGTGCTCACTTCAATCTTCTTGTAATGAAATCCTTTACTCATCTCGTAGGCCATGATCTCCCCGATGCGTTCTATGTTCCTGCGGAATCGGAGCCTGTCGTTCTGGATGGAGACATCCCTTATTTCACGGATAAAAGAGTTAAGTAAGGAATTAGTGTCCGAAAAGTTGTTTACTTCCATTTTCTGTTCAATCAATTTTATCGCTCTCAGCTTATCACGGAGTACAATGAATCTCTCCCGTTCTTTACTGTACGAAGTAATTATTTCCGGAAAACAAAGGTAATGATTTTCCGCTCATTCCTAAACTTTTCATTCTCTTTTTTGTTCAATCAGTTCAGTCGCTTTGAGTTTTTGTTGCTTAACGAAAGCGTTGAAAAGGCGCACAGGTAAAAAAACAACCAATTAAAGAAAAATTTCTTTAATTATTTTCCTGTTTGAAGGAATTTGTTTATTTTTGTATGCCTGTTTTTAGGTTGATCCACATGCAAGTTTTATACGTTCATAATATTAAACCCTAATTTTATCAAAATGGCAAATTTAGATTTAAGCAAGTATGGCATTACGGGCGATTTTGAGATCGTTCATAATCCTTCCTACGAGACGCTTTTCCAGGATGAAATGAATCCGGCGAATCAAGGTTTCGAAAAGGCTAAATTAACAAAGAGCGGCGCTACAGCCGTTTACACCGGCAAATTCACCGACCGTTCTACCAAAGACAAATTCATCGTGGAAGATGACATCACAAGAGATACCCTTTGGTGGGACGGCACTATCAACCGTCCTTGCAGCGCAGAAGCATTCAATCATTGCAAAGGCCTGGTAGCCGATCAACTTTCCAAAGCAAACAAACTGTATGTAGTGGATACATTCTGCGGTACAAACGCCGACACGCGTATGAAAGTGCGTTTCGTGATGGAAGTTGCCTGGCAGGCCCACTTCGTAACCAATATGTTCATCCGTCCCTCGCACTATGAACTGGCCAATTACGGAGAACCCGATTTCGTATGCCTTAACGGGTCCAAAGTAACCAACGATAAATGGCAGGAGCAAGGACTGAATTCGGAGAACTTCACCCTGTTCGACCTTACCCAGAGAATGCAGGTGATCGGTGGAACATGGTATGGCGGCGAAATGAAAAAGGGAATGTTCGCCCTGATGAACTACTATTTGCCATTAAAGGGAATTGCCTCCATGCACTGCTCCGCCAATGTGGGTGAAGAGGGCGACGTAGCTGTTTTCTTCGGCCTCTCCGGAACAGGAAAGACCACTCTTTCAGCCGACCCGAAACGTTATCTGATCGGTGACGACGAGCACGGATGGGACGAACACGGAGTATTTAACTATGAAGGCGGTTGCTACGCGAAAGTGATCAACCTGAGCGAAGAAAACGAGCCGGATATCTGGAGAGCTATCCGTCGTGACGCACTTCTTGAAAACGTGACCGTGGACGATGAAGGAAATATCGATTATGCCGACGGTTCTACCACCGAAAACACCCGTGTTTCGTATCCTATTTACCACATCAGCAAAATCGTTCTTCCGTCACGCGCCGGCCACGCCAGCAAGATTATTTATCTGTCGGCCGACGCCTTCGGCGTATTGCCTCCGGTATCTATCCTCGACGACAACCAGGCACAGTACCACTTCCTCTGCGGATTTACTTCCAAACTGGCAGGTACCGAGCGTGGTATCACCGAACCGCAGCCCTCGTTCTCTCCCGCTTTCGGAGAAGCGTTTCTCACGCTGCACCCCACTATGTACGCACAACGGTTGGTTGAGAAAATGAATCAGCACAACGCCAAAGCATATCTGGTAAATACCGGGTGGAACGGAACGGGAAAACGTATTTCTCTGAAAGATACGCGCGCCATCATCGATGCTATCATCGACGGTTCGATCGAGAATGCGGAAAAAGTGCATATCCCGATCATGAACCTGACGGCTCCTGCAAAACTGGAAGGCGTTTCCGATATCCTCGACCCGCGCAACACGTATGCCGATAAGAGCGAATGGGAAGCCAAAGCCAAAAAGCTTGCCGGCATGTATATTGAAAACTTCAAGCAATATTGCGACAACGATGCGGCCATAGCATTGATCCCCTCGGGACCGCAATTAGACTAACAGTTCATATATTATCCGTTAAAAAACCCGCTTCGCAGATGTGAGGCGGGTTTTTTTCTTGGTTTCGGTTTGTCCCCCAATGGCTCCTGTTCTCGTGTATCGAAACAATTCACTCACGGGGTTCGGGTCTATATTTACTCCTTCAGTATCATAATCTCCACTTTCCGGAAATCGATCGGATGCCCTTCGCTCTGCAGGGAAATAGTGCCCCCGATTAACATTTTATCGCCGTTGTTCAGTTCAATCAGTTTGGCGTAAGTAGCATCCCGCTCGTCCAGCTGCGGCTGGCTATACTGAAGCACGGTATCTCCGTTGATGATATGCCTGATCACCTCGTTGCCCCTCACCTCCACCTCGGCGGTAAACCAGCCTTCGCCAAAAAAATAATCCGAAGAGGAATTGATACAATGATCCTGTATCAATTCATTGTTCATCACAATATTCGTTCCCGGAGTGCAGACGTTCATGTTCGTACGCTCCACCAGAGAGTCGCTGCCAAGCAACTGCACCTCAACGGAAGTGGGAAAATCCTGATCTTTCTCCATCGATTCGGGCGTCTGCCCGTGGACCATAATACCACTGTTTTTATAAGCCCAGCCGGGTGCACCCGGACACTGATCACCCACAATGCGGTACTCAACCCGGAGTTTGTAGTGGGAGAACTGATCTTCGTAAAACAGGTGTCCGAACCGGTTATCGAATGAATCATACTGGTCATAGCGTACCTTAATTATCCCATCCTCCACCCGGAAGGTGTTCCCGAAATTATCCCCCGTTTCATATCCGGTAATTTTCGGTGTCCATCCGGTCAGATCTTTACCGTTAAAAAGCTGTACCCATTCACCTTCTCCGTTCTTTTTCAGGTCACAGGAGGCAAAAAATGTGATCGAAATAACACTAAACAGGATAAAAAATCTGCTATACTTCATGATTGTGAGGGGTTTAAATTAATAATAAGAGGCAAAGATAATCATTTTTTCACCCTACACCTCAAGAATACCGCGAAATCCTCTGGCCGCATAATAGGATTCTGCCCCGTTATGATAAATGAAGACTTGTCCGTATCGCCGGTCGCCGAACAGCGCACCGCCCATCTTTCGGATATCCGGAGGCGCCGCAATCCAACTCGACGTTTTGGTGTCGAACTCACCCAACCGCTGCAATGCACGGTACTGTTCTTCCGTCAGAAGCGCTATTCCCATCCCGGATGCCATTCCCATAGCACTGTCCCTTGGCTTATGCTCCTTCCTCGATTCCAGCGCTTCGGAGTCATAACATACACTTCTGCGACCTTTTGGGCTTTCGGGTGAACAATCGCAAAAGATATATTTACCGGTTTCCTTATCGTATCCTATTACATCGGGTTCACCTCCGGTCTCTTCCATCTCATTGAGTGACCATAATTTTTCCGGATGTTTTTCCAGCCTGCTCTGGATCTTATCCCATTCAAGCCCTTCGTGCCGGTTCATATTCTTCTCAAACCGGTTTTGCAGAGTGGGAAGCAATATATTTACCCGCTCTTTCGATAGTTCTCTTTTATTTTGCATTTTATTTTCCATAAGGTTCGGTTTTATTCAGTCCATTGGACGTCTGTACCTGAGAGAATTCCTCTCTTACACCTAAACAATCCAGCTAATAATTATGTTTTGTAGCCTTGCCATACAGGTTCAGGGTACGACAACACCGGTACCGCTATCCTTTACCGAAGAATAAGGGCATTGTAAACCACAAAAAAGTGTGCTTGAAACAGCCTGCTTACTGTGCCCTGAAATAAAAAACCCGATAATCGACGATTATCGGGAGATTTGATGGGTCTTTACGTTTTTCTTAGTAGCACGGCCGGGAATCGAACCCGAATCTAAAGTTTAGGAAACTTCTATTCTATCCATTGAACTACCGCGCCGGATGGAACTGCAAAAATAGCATTTTTCCGGTTATCTGCAAAAGAAACGGGCATGATAATCATTATCACACAAATCCATAATTAAAGCGAGTTCCACACACCATAATGTAAAAATAAAATAGTCATGTGAAAAGATATTTGCCTCTTACGCAGACAAACAATTTTCTTTTTGAGTTGTTAATCAATAAATCCAAAAAGATTATCACAAAATTATGAACAAAATAGCCATCCTGTACGGATCATCGGGCGGCAATGCGGAATCCATAGCAAGACAGGTACAGGACCTGTTTGACGGAAATGCCGATTTATACAATGTAGAGAGTGTCTCCACCGATGAAATAAGGGATTATCCCTATTTCATACTCGGAACTTCCACGACAGGTATAGGCGATCTGCAGGATGACTGGGACGGATTTCTTTCCACTTTTGCCAGAATAGACCTCTCGGGGAAAAAGGTAGCTATCTTCGCTTTGGGCGACAGCGCCTCCTATTCGACCAGTTTTGCCGAATCAATGAAAGTTATCTACGACGAGATAAGCGACAAAACCGAAATCGTAGGCCGCGTTCCCGATGAAGGATACACCTATGACGACTCTAACGCCGTGATCGACGGTGTATGGGTAGGCCTTCCCATCGACGAGGATAACGAGTACGACATGACCGAAGAACGCCTGGCCAATTGGGTGGAGGCACTGAAGAAAGAGTTCGTATAGTAGGGGGTTGTACCGAAGTTGTTAACAACAATTCATGCAATTAAGTAAAAGCAAATAATCAAAATGGTAAAAACAAAACGCTTTGTTTTACTGGCAGCCCTCGTAATGGTTTTGTCGGTAGATTCTTATAGTATTGAATCTGATCAGGATTTCACATTAAACAAAATTGCCCAGGCATCGGAGAAGACTTCGGTAAACACAAATCCCACCCGTTTGGGTCAAACAGATGTGGACGAGGTCGCCAATCTTCTTCTGGCTGCCTTTGCCGCCTTGGGGACAGTACTTACCTGGCAGGCCATTCGCAGGGAATCGAAACAACAGCAGATCAAGCGCACCTTTCAGGCTAAAATTCTGTCCGACCTGATAAGGCACATGTACCGGAATAAAGTATGTATTTGTGCAACACACTGGAAACTCCAGGAAGAAGGATTCGACAAATATTATCCGTCGGAAGAGCACTTGCTAAAGTTAAAACTTCTCCCGGAAGATCTTCGTTTCGACCGTTTCGACAATACACCTGCTTATTATGATATCCTGCATGAACTGGAATTGAAGTTCAGGAATTTCAATATTGAAGTGGATGTCTCTTTAGAGCATCTGAAACAACAAAATATAGATGAGAAAACCAAGATACGGGATCTGGAAGTACTCGAATTCAAGTCCCAGTTGCTGACGAGTGACATTATCAATCTGATGCATACCCTGAAACTCCCTGTTGTGGAAGAAGAGAATAAAAGCTCCGGGGAAAGTCCTCTGAAATACACTCCCATGGAAAGCGACAACGCGGACCAAAACAGTTTATGGAAAAAGTTCCACGCGGACATTCCGTGGGAGTATATTGAAAATGTGAGAAAATTCCTGGCATCCAAGTCTGCCCGTTACTCGAAGTTGCATCCCGCAGAACTTCCTTCAAAACCTTGCCGTCCGGATCACAGAGGTGAGAGAACAGGCTATTTCGACGATGTACTACAACTTTCCGAATATTTAGACAATGACATCAAGGGCGAATATCCAAAAATTCACTTGATTGAATTCCAGGTCTGAGTTCCCTCTAAGAAACAGGTAAAACCACTAAAACCGGAAATGGGTCATGCCCTCCGATTTATCAGATCTTCACGAGAGTCAGGTTTGTGCTGCCGGACAGTATGCCCCCGATGGTTGTTTTCGTCTGATAGACGCTGCCGTCACCTGTCGAGGTGTAAGTAAAGATCACCTCGTCTTTGGTCGTCAGGATGTAATCGGGATAGAAGGTCAGGCTGTATTGGCCGGCCGCTGTTATTTCGAGGCTGCCGATACGGAGGCCGTCCGTGCGCTCTATCGATACAAAGCCGCCTTGCGGTACGCCGGTGCCGGCGTAAGTGACCGTTCCCATTACCGGCGGATTGGTATAATCCACGGAAGCACTTTGGAAGATGACATCTCCGGCATTCGCCAACAAGGTGATGGTTTCCGCGCTTGCCACCGCTGTCGTGACAAAAGTCAGGGTTTGATTCCCGGAAGCGGCAGGCCTGTAAGTGAAGCCCGAAGCAGTGGGGATCAATCTCTCGGAAACGGCACCTGTCGCCTTCAGGTTCCGGCAATAGAGGTAATATTCGTTGTCGGCTGTCATCCAGGCATCGGCAGGCAGGTTGAAAGTCAATTCCACGGGAGTACCCGGCGAGTAGTTGACCGCCGCGGTGCTGCTGCTTCCATTGATTTTCAACCCGAATTCATAGGAGGCCGGGCTATTGGCAACGGCCAGGGTCGCGGAACGCGAAGTAGCTCCCGTTATGTTCATCACTTCGGCGGAAAGGGGCTTTTCCGTGATAACGGTCACGCTTGTAGAGGTTCCCGTTGCCGTAAAGTCGTACCGCTTCAGGCCGGTGGCGGCGTCGACTGTTGTCACCGTGGAAGCCGGCGAAGTCACCCGGGCGTAACGGGAGTAGAGAGACAAACTTTCATTGTTTCGCGAAGTGACGGTGAACGTCCCGGTCGCCCCTTTTTTAGGGGCAAACGCGAGCGAGGAGGGGGCCGCAGAGAGCGTGTTCAGAGTAGCCACGTAGGTGAACGTCGCCGTCGCATCGTTATAGTTATTGGCCGATAATTTAATCTCCCTCGTCTGACCCGCTCCCGGGGTAGATATATTCTTGAACGCCACGGAATAAACTCCCGGCTTCTCTACCCGTTTCACGTAATGGTATCCGCTGCTCTCATCCTGCTCCACAGGCAGTGTCTCCATGGGATTCAAAGCGGGCGCCGCTATTTTGCAGTCTATCGGGAAAAGGGCCGACGGGTAGCTCTCGGGCACAGTAAAAGTAAGGGTTGCCACAGCATCCGTGGAGAGTGCGTTCGCCATCCTGTCCGTCATAAATACCGGGCTAAAGGTGAATTTCTTCGTGTAATATATCGTGACCGTCCGGCTTAGCGAACCGCCCCACACGGCTATTTTCCCGATGTGCATATTTTCGGCGGGCGCCCCCTTGAAGGTGACGGTGACAAAATTCTGATCCCATGTCACACCTTGGATAAAACCGTCGTTCTGGGTAATATCCACGTCGGTAGCGCTTTTGTAAACCCATCCCGACCCGGACTCGTAGGTTCTGTAATTATAAGGTATCTTGTAGGAATAAGTGCCACTATGGATTACGTTCTCCTCATGAATGATAAAGGTGGTACCCAGGTTCAATTGCAAGGTGGATTCTCCGGAAGAGATAGAGGGCAGGTCGGCATCTATGCTGAAGAGGGGATTGTTGTAGGGAGGTGAGTTTAAAGCCGCCGAGAAGGAGGAATAGCCTTTCCCGGGATCGCCCGTCACCTTGATCGTGTAACGGTAATTGCGATACACCGTATAGAATCTTTTCTCCGCGTTCACCAGCTGCACCTTGTAGTAGTAAGTACCTCCCCCGCTCGCGGATGTCCCTTTTACGATCACAAAAAGCGGATCTTCGAAGGTGTTTTTATGCTCGAAAATAAACTCTTCCATTTGACCGGATTTCACGTCCGCAGGATCAATCGCTTTTTGCATTGCCCCGTGATAGGAGACGAACGGGTCATCAAGGGTCCAGTTGAACCGCCCTGCCTCGGTCGTTTCGTCCGCATTAAAAGGAGCCACCGTTCCGGAGAGCCACCGGTTGCAGACCGCTATCCCGTCGAATGTAAAACCGGAGATATCCGACTTGGCCGTTACCAGTGCCTGGCCGCGGTAAAGCAGCACATGCGGGCTATCTCCCGGAGTATATGCTCCCCGGCTCCAGTAGGTTAACCTTCCGGAGGTGGAAACCAAGGGAGAGATCACATAACTTTCGCTGGTACCCAGATAGTTGCGGTCTTCAAAAGCATCGAGGTTCACATTGACTAAATAGTGGATGACGCGGGTAGATGCCGGAATGTCGGCGGTAAAACTGCCGCTCGTGGTTGTTTCACCGTCGATCTCTGCCCCCACGGCCTTGGAACGTCCCAGGAAAAGGTTGTTCTCGTCAAAGCAAAAGAGCCAGAACGTCCGGATCGCTTTCCCGTCCGGATCGACGGCGCGGGTCGTCATTTCCCGTTCCTCAAGCAGGGTAGCCTGGAACTTCATTTTCACCGTCCCGTCCGGGGCGGCCGGTACCTCGTCCGGCCAATCGCTCTTGCATGAAACAAACAGAGAGAACCCCAAACAGAGGCAGAACACATATATCTTATATTTTTTCATTACACCAAATTCATTTAACCGATACTCTTCCTCTTTAATTCTTAAAATTCGGATCGCCGGGTTTCACGTCACGTACGCAGCGAATGTAATTACCGTTAGTCCCGGATGAGAGTGCATTCACTGTTTCAGTAGAATTTCCGGTCAGTGCATAATACCTCTGCCCTGCTAAAACTATTGCTACTGCTCCGTCATTATTTTGGTAATCTGCTATAATGCCGATTTCAGCGGCTGTAGGGAGTCTCCAGTCGCTATACACGACCCAATCGGATAGTGCGCCGCTATAAGCTCCTTCGGTTATACTTCCGGTAAACTTCGGGGAGCGGTAGGTAACTTCCACGTAATTCTTACAATGATCATACCCGATAGACCGGCCAACACCAGCACTTGTGACTCCCAGTTGCGAGGCGACCATAAATGCAGGTGAGATGGTATTGGCATTTGCCGTTGTATTGTCGTCGGCAAAAGTACCTGTTATAACCGGATATCCTAACGTCTTACCCGCCGGTATGGTGGATACATGGACGTGATAGATATGCGCGTTAATATGAGTTGAGGAACTTAAAGAACCAAAACCCCAAGTCTGATTTCCAGTAGAATAACTACCATAAGTCCAGATAGCAGATTCACCGTTACTGGATGTATAATTTCTAACTATCCGTGGGTTAAAAGGAGATTGATTCTGATAAAGACCATTATAACCCCGCGTAAGGTGAGTTACCGTACCGATACCCGGTCTTTCACTGTCCACCAGACATTGTCTAAAAGCTCCCCATACTCCAGTCCCCGGACTACCGCTCGTGCTTGCCGACATCGGCTTTTTGGACGAAAACCAACCCTGGGTCTGGGTGGCATATACCTCCGGGTACTGAGTGATGGTAATATCCTCGCTCAAGGCCGGGGTTTTTCCGTCATTCAGACTTACCGTAAAGCGGATCTGTTTTACCAGCAACGAGTTGTTGCTGCCGAGATTTAACAAACGGCTCACAACTTCCAGATAGCCGTTTTCTTCGGAGGTAACATCGGCCACCGCGATCCGGACGGGGCGTATATACCCCCGGGTAGCGGGGGGAGTTGCAGCGTAAGTCAGGTTATTCACCAACACCCGCTCTCCAAAAGGAGTTGTAGTAGTGGTTATAGTGGTTTCCACCCCCCTGTTGTTCACGTAGGTGATGGTTACCGCCCCTATGGTGATGGGAGCCGAAGCATAATACTTGATCTGGTTGGTGGTTTCCAGGTTGGCCAGGGAAACGGTATTCTCGCTCACCATCAGGTAACGCGCGCTCGACGAACTCTCTTCCGCACTTTCTATCTCGATTTCTTCGTTTTTCCATGCTGCAATCTCGTAGGTACAGGCCACAGGAGTGGGTATCTCCTCCGTTTCCGAACCTTTCTTATCGATGGTGGCCGTCACCTCGTAAAAGGAGTTCCGCTTCAGGCGGTTCTCCTCCCCGGCAGGATCGGGAAACTGGTTGTAATTTACCACTATTTTATAGTAGCTGTTTTTATCTTCCGTTCCTCCTTCGGGGGTATACCTTAGGTTGACAATAAAATAGGTGTTGTTGTTGATATCCCTGGGAGGGGACCAGTCATTGGCAAAGGAGTAGACCACGAAAGCGGCTCCCTTATCCAATCCCGGCTGAAAAGGATTCTCCGCGACGGTGGTGATCGGAATATGGGTACTCATCATGTTCAGGGGAGGGTAAGGGAAGGGTTCGGCCTCATCCAGGACGGGAGTATGGGTAACGTAGTTTACCAGGCGGTAAGAGGAATAACCGGTCAGGGTCAAGTGATTGTCCGCGGGGAAGTCACCCGTGCAGCGGAGGTTTACCTTGATCTTGGCTGCCGCACGCTGAAGGTTGATAGCGAGGATAGTACCCGCCGGCTGGCCGTCGTTCAGGGCAATGTCTTTCAGGCTGCCGTCCATCAGGAAGCGGCGGGTGGCGGCACGCCTGTAGATATCCGCGTCCGTGACGGCCAGGGCCATCAGTTCGGAGCGATTCGTTATCGCGCTCAAATCGCTTACATCCCCCGGGTAGTTGGCGATAGCATAGACATTAAAAAGCTCGCTTGCCGGAAAGGCGGTTTTGGCCTTATCGAAAACGGTGGTGTACGTCCCCGTAGCATCCAGTCCGCTGTACGTCCGGTAGGCCTCAAGACTCCCATCTGTGGACTTGAATATAAACAGATCGATACGATCCAGTTTGTTCTCACCGTATGCGTCTTCCCCATCGACAGCCGCACGCGTTTTGCTGCCGGGAATGTTCCATTGGAATACAATCTGGTCGTCGGATGCCGCCGGGGATATTTCGTCCGTGCAGGAGAAAAATCCCGCGGGGAGTAACAGCAGGGAAAGCAAATACGCGAGAGGTGATTTCTGTTTCATTTTTCTTAGCGTTGTATAATCAATATGGTTTCCTGTTCGCCGGGCATGGGCGGACTGTCGCTATTGATCAATTGCCTCATTCCATCGGCTGTGATGGAGAGATAGGTTTTTTTTGTCACCCCATCGTACGCCTGCTTGGCATAGACGGCTATCCTGAAGTCTTTTGTCACGGTTCCGTTGCCGTTGTCGGTTACACCGGGAGTTCCCGCTGCCGGAAGCGTGCCATGGGCCACCAGATTCTTCTCGGCGTTCACGTAAACGCCGAAATAGGCGGGATTGCTCAGGGATGCCGACCATGACACTCCCGGGCTTCCGGTCAGAGTCAGGATAAAGGTGGCATTATAGGTATCGGTACCCCCGCCCGTCGTGTTCATCATATTGAAGGAAATGGGAATACCGTCGGGGTTAGCATCTTCCGTATAGTCATTCAGGGCGAAAGCGGATTTCACGCTCGCAGAGACCTCCGAATACCAGAAAGCGGCCTCTTCCTTGTTCCACGGCAACACGGTGGTTGTTATTTTTAAGAGTGGCCCGTTCACAATGTCGAACTCCGTAACGCGCAGGATATAATAGCGGTTACGGAAAATGCTGGTCGTTTCATTGTTGAAATCTATTCTTCCCGTTACGGCATTGGGAGTCCCGTCTATATAAGTGGTGTACTCATGCCGGCAACCCGTGTATTCGGTGAAAGTATCGACAGGTATCCCTTCGCTGACGGCAAGTTCCTTTGCCCCACCCGTGTAATAATACCCCGGGTTTGCAGTCGTGGTGTAGATACTGCCGGTAATGCTCTGGGCCGTGATATCGACCTCTGCGGCGGCGGCATCGGTATACGTCCGCCTCACTATTTTTCCTCCCTCTGCGACAAAGAGATGGCGGGGAATGTAGCGCGCCGTAACCTGGAGGTGGGTGGTATATTCCATTCTCTCCGCGTCCGTGTGGCTGCCGGCATCGCGTATTATATTTTCCAGGCAATAGATACCGTCGGTATATACAGTGCCCGATAAGGGGTCGGAAGCCGGTTTGGGCATCTTATCCACATTATACTGCAGCACGGTTTTCGTCTCGGTACCCGGAATAAGATCGGTCTTGTCACTGTCCACCTCCGGGTTCGGGTCTATTCTTTTACCCTCGCCGTTGGTCACGGGGAAAGGGTATATTTTCGTGTTGACGGTATTCAGGCGATAGGTCACGTCGGCTAATCTCAGCCAGCCGTTTTCGCCGACGGCCTCCTTGCCGATTTTAACGTAAGTGCCGTCGTAGGTGTCGGCCGTTAAAAGCACTTTTGCCATCAGCCGTTCCAGGGTGAAATCGTAGGATGCAGAACCATCATCGGGGTATTCGGGAACGACCTTCTTGACCTCAAAGGTCTTGCTATCGGTGCAGAACATGGCAAAACCGTTTTCCGAAGAGATGAAGTCGCTCACGCCGCCGCCCATCAGCACGGCCTTTTCGGCAGCTATCTTGTATTGTCCGACAAAATTTCCCTCCTGCAGCGGGCTTAAATTGGCCGCCATGTAAACGCGTTTCTTTCCCGGTTTCGTTTTCAGGTAAGCCGTATAGAGACCGCGTGGGATTCCGTCCGTTTCGTGATGCGGCAGGTCGGAGGTAAAACGAAACGATCTGACGGTAGCGGGCAGGGGTTTTCCCATATCGTCAAGGTCCACGAGAAAGAGCGAAAGAGATTTCAGTTCGCTTTCGGGAATGGGAACACCGGGGGTCGTCTCCTCATCGGCCCGCGTCGTGCCCCTCGTACCGGCATCCCTTGCCGGGTTATTTAGTTGAAAAGCAATGTTCAGTTGTATGTTTATCTCCTCCTCTTCGCTTTCCGGCTGTTCCCAGTCATTTTCAGACGTACATCCGCCTGCGGCAAGCAAAAACAGGAAGAGAAATCTCCACCACCGATATGTCCTATTACAACTCCGCATCATTTAATCTGATAATCCATCCGTTGATACTCACTGACGTGCATATATAACTATTTCCTCCTCCCGAAGGGGTAAGGAAAAATATAACCGAGTAGGTATCCTCGTAATCAAGGTAAGCCTGGTCGGATATTTTCACGCCATATTTTCCCTCGTACAGTGTTCGGGTGAGTAAAAGGTATTGCGTCAGGTTTATATTCATCAATCTACGTCCCGTAGCCTTTTCGGTGACCACAAACCGTGTATTTTTATCGGTCATGAGCCTCAGGGTATTCAGCTCCGCCCGTGCCACCCTGAACTTTTTCGTGTCGTCTCCGCCGGCACGCCCCAGGGTGTTGAATTCGTTATCGGTATCGACTTCCGCGGTTTGCTTGTAATAAGCGTCGTAATGGATGTCGTCATCGTCCAGCAGCCGGTTCTGATAATCCATGTATCCGTTTGCCGCGATAATTTCAAAATCGTAATCTTCACTATTAAGGTCATTTCCCCACACATCCTGCATAACGGCTATCAGCGTTTTGGTATCTTTTACCAACCCGACATTGATCAGCGTGTACTGGGTATCTTTTACTTCGACATCCCCGATTTCTCCGTGCCACAGGGGGGTGAGTTGTTCGTTCTGCCGGCTGTTCGCGTCACGTTTCAAGCGCAAGGTAAGGTCCTCCACTTTCGATACACCCGGCGTGAGCGCGGGTATTTCGTAAAAACCGTCCTGCAGGCCGGTCCAGACGACCATCTTATAGCGTCCCGGTTCCAGCGGAAGATCCATGGTGAAATCATTTTTTTTCAGGTTCTCCCCCTGCTCGGTATAGGTTCCCAAGTAAACGCCATTCCCGTCGAATACCCAAAGATTCACATCCTGCACTTCTGTGTAGAAAGCCTGGGAATTGAAGAGTCCGTTATATTCTATATCCATTGCCACGCGGAACTGAATCTGGCATCCGGTGGAGCAATCATCCAAATCATCATTCAGCCATGAGCAAGCTGCCAGGCCGGCCGACAGGAAGCAGGCAAGAACAATCTTTAGAACGGGATTTGACTTCTGAAACATCTCATTAATAGTTTGTTCTTAACACGGAAGAGAGCATATTTACCTGCTCCTCCCGTGTTATGATTTTAAAAAGTTTCTTGACAAAGGATTATTTTAAAATAACATTGTTATTGCGGATAATCCAGGGTTTAATGGTTAATTTAACCTTTAGGGCAATCGAGATATCCTCGGTTTCGATATCTTCAGCCGGATCAACGGACGGATCTTTATCTGTGGGATTGGTGGGATTTGCCGGATCCAAAGGATTCGAAGGATCCAAAGGATTCGGAACCAGTCCTTTACCCGGGGCATCAATACCCGTAACGGCTACCTTGTAAACGTTATTGCGCACCATTGCATACTCCATGATACCCATGTCATTGGCTGCACTGTTATCGGCATGCTTGATATAGTACACGTAGGTACAATACCCGTCTTTATAAGTGTCAATATTGTTCGCGGCAAGCTGCGTATAATTTACAGTAGCATCAAGCCCGGAGACTCCGGCTTTCAAGTCGGTATAACTGCCATAAAATACTTTATTGGTCCTATCGTAATAGAGATTGTCGCCCGAAGCGATCGTAACGCCATCTACGGTGATCTTACCTTTAAAGACGATGGCAGTGCCGTAGCCCTTTTTCTGGGCAGCTTTTTCCATCGTATTTTCCTGGCAGTAACCCAAAATGTGCTCGGCTGCATCGCCCACTGCTGAGAAACCATTATTCACGTACCAGTCGGTATAGGTGACTCCGCCTACCGCTACCGGCATGGAAGTGTTCTTCTGGTATGTTCTCGGGTCCATGATATAGCTGGTCGTACCTGCTAAATTTCCGAATGTGTAGGTAACGGGGTCGACAGTCTCGCCGGGATTCACCGGAGTAAAGCCGGTCGTCGCGTGCCGGAAAGTAAAGAATTCGTTACGAAGGTTCAGCATACGGTAGTCAGACAGGGCAATGGAAACCGTCGCGGCAGTAGAGGTGTTCCTTACAAACTGACCGGCAACACTGTAGCTGTAGTTGTTCGGGGTCGTTTGCCCGTCAGCCAGCATGATTTTCGCCACCGTACGTTCTACTTCGGCCGCTACTAGAGCCGGATTAGCGGGGGTATTTGCTGTCGTAACGGTAACGCCGCTAACATAGGCATTTGAAGCATCCCTGCTTGCCATTAACAATCCACTGGAAGCACTTGCCAACCAAGTAGTTGCTCCGGATTTTACATCTTTTAAAAAGTCGGCAAGAGTCGTCGTACCTATAGCCGGAGGAACGGCTGCTGCTCCATTTACGATAATCACGACCTCGTAAGTTCCTTCTTCCATTTTACGATTCTGGCTTACCCATACCACTTTATTATCCGTTACAGCGGCCTCCTTCTGGAAACCCGTAAATTCCATCGGAGCCATCGCAAGTAGGTTGGATTCAAAGAAATACAAGGTAGCCTTATTTACCAGGTACTCATCGGGAATACCCGTCTCGTTACCATCACCGATTTCGTCATTAGCTGCCCTGGTCAGGTCGCCGTTGGCCACGGAGATCCGCACCTGCATG
>NZ_CALNAT010000254.1 GCF_937873925.1 uncultured Proteiniphilum sp.
AGGGAGATCGGCCCTGTTTCCAGAAAGGAAAGGGAAGCTATCTGGAACCGTTTTAAAGAAGCGTCGACCCAGATCAATAAAAAATACCAGGCTCATTTCGAGGAGTTAAGGGAGAAAGAAAATGACAATCTGGAATTAAAGACCGCTCTGTGTGAAAAACTCGAAGCAATTGATTATAGCCAGCTCAAATCTGTCAAAGATTGGAACAACAAGGTAAAAGAGGTGCTTGATATCCAATCGCAATGGCGTCAGATAGGATTTGTACCAAGAAAATGGAATACAAAGATTTATAAACGCTACCGGGCTGCCTGTGACTTCTTTTTCAGAAGCAAGAATGAGTTTTACAAATCTCTTCGTGGGGAGATGGAAGAGAACCTCAAGAAAAAAATTACCCTCTGTGAACGTGCTGAAATCCTCAAAGACAGTCATGACTGGAAAAATACGACACGGGAAATGATCGATATCCAGAAAGAGTGGAAAACTATCGGTATCGTTCCGCACAAATATGTCGACAGTATCTGGAAACGGTTTATTTCAGCTTGTGATCACTTCTTTGAACAGAAGAAATTGAATACCTCTTCCCAATATGAACAGGAACAAAAGAATCTGGAGAAAAAAAGAGTGATCATTGAGAATATAAATCAATTGGATACCTCTCTGGAGGCGGAAGAGGCTTTGTCCAAACTCCATGAGTTGATGGATCAATGGTATGAGGTCGGTCATGTTCCTTATAAAATGAAAGACCGTATTTATAAAGAGTTTTATGATGTCACGGAAGCCCAGTTCGACAGATTAAATATCGGTAAGGCCGAACGGAAACTGGAAGCTTACAAGAGTACGATTTCCGATATGGCTAAATCGGATAATTCAAAAGGCCAGCTTTTCAGGGAACGTGAAAAACTGGTACGCCAGTATGAACGCATAAAAAATGAATTGCAGACCTACGAAAATAATATCGGATTCCTTTCGGTATCTTCCAAAAAAGGGAATCATCTGCTGGACGATATGAATCAGAAAGTGGAAAAGATCAAATCGGAATTGCTCCTATTGGAGAAGAAGATAAGGGCAATCGAAGAAGAATTATAACGATACGCTGTGGTGAAAGATAATTATTAAGCGGCCGGATATTTCATCTGGTCGCTTTTTTACATCTTCTGCGTAAGGAACTGTTTCACAGTTTTAAAAATTTATTGATACATTTTTGGTATTTATTGATACGGAAATTTTAATGTAATAAAATAATAAACTGTTATTTTGAGTGGTCTGTTCATAATAAATTAAACACATGAAACGAGTATCTGAATCATTGAAAAAAAAATTAAATCTGTTGATTATTTTGATGCTTTGCCTGATCGCGGTAATTCCCTGTAGAAGTAATCCTGACAATAATACACATAACGAGGGAGGTATTAGTAGCAGGGCACTGGTCCCTTTGGCGGATCCGTTCATTTTATTGCACAACGATATCTACTATGCATATGGTACTGGTGCTGCAAACGGGATAGAGGTGATGACCTCCGAGGATTTGAAGAGCTGGAAAAGAGCCGCCAATCCGGAGGACAGGCTGGCGTTGCACAAAGACAATTCCTATGGGGACAAGTGGTTCTGGGCCCCGGAAGTGTATTATGTTAACGGCAAATTCTATATGTATTATTCTGCCGAAGCACATATTTGTGTAGCAACTTCAGACTCGCCCTTGGGGCCTTTCATACAGGAAGTAAAAAAGCCGATGTTAGAGGGTGAAAAATCAATCGACAACTCCTTGTTTATTGATGACGACGGAACTCCGTATCTTTTCTTTGACCGGTTCAATGACGGATTGAATATCTGGGTCGCTGAACTCGAAGAGGATTTAATGACCATCAAGAAAGAAACGTTGCATCCCTGTATTCATGTGTCGCAGGAGTGGGAAAAAGTGTGGCCACGGGTAAATGAAGGGGCGTTTGTGATCAAGCATGAAGGAATATATTATCTGACCTATTCTGCGAACAGTTATGAAAGCCCATTCTATGGGATCGGTTGCGCCACTGCTACCGATATCATGGGCGAATGGACAAAGTATCCCCATAATCCGTTATTGCAGAAGCCGGGAAATTTGGTGGGGGTAGGACATAGCGCTATGTTCAAAGACAAGAAAGGCGACTGGAAGATAGTGTTTCACGCTCATCAGAGCGAATCGGCCATCCATCCCCGGAATATGTTTATCAGCGCGGTTGGGTTCAGGGATGTCAACGGTGTGGATGAATTGTTTATCGACCCGAATTATGAAATACCGTTACTCGTGACTAATCAGTCTGAAGGAAATCAACAGAAAAAACAGATGATGTTCGGAGATACTTCACGTACCGGGGTGCCTTTTTCCAAAGATCCCCATGTTGTGTATTTTGACGGACGTTATTTGATGTATTATTCTATTCCTCCGATGAAGGGGAACGAGAACTCCGGGTGGAATATAGGAATTGCAGAAAGCAAGGATCTGATAACGTGGGAGAAAATAGGAGAAATCATTCCCGACCCGCAGGCAGCGTATGAGAAAAACGGATTATGCGCTCCCGGTGCCTTGGTGAGGGATGGAACGGTGCATCTCTTTTATCAGACTTATGGGAATGGGCGTAATGATGCTATTTGTCACGCTTTTTCTTCAGACGGGATCCGGTTTGAACGTAACAAGACCAATCCGATTTTCAGGGCTGAGGGTGAGTGGAATTGCGGCCGGGCAATTGATGCGGAAGTATATGAGTTCAATGATCAATATTTCCTCTATTTTGCCACGCGTGATCCCGATTTCAAAATACAGATGCTGGGCGTGGCAGTGGCCCCAAAAGAAACAAATTTTAACAGGAAAGATTGGCAACAACCGGTCGATGCGCCTATTCTGTTTCCACAATTACCCTGGGAGGGTGAATGTATAGAAGGTGCTTCCATTACAATACAAAATAACAGAATGTATATGTTTTATGCCGGGGCTTACAACAACTGGCCTCAACAAGTGGGAGTGGCGGTTAGCAATGACGGGCTGACATGGAAAAGATTGTTTAATGAACCATTCTTGCCTAATGGGAAACCGGGGGAGTGGAACGAGAGTGAATCGGGGCATCCCCATATATTTACAGATCCTAACGGCAGGACATACCTGTTCTATCAGGGGAATAAGGATAAAGGAAAAAGTTGGTATATTTCGAACAAAGAGGTCTTTTGGAAAGAAGGCTTACCATTTTTTTAACTATATATGGTAGGAATTACCGGACAATGTTTCAGAGGTAGACTTCTGATAATCATTCTCCCCCAGGAATAGGAAATCATATGAAAAATAAATAAAAGTGAATTAAAATGCGTTACCTGAAACAATTAAATAAGTTATTACTTATTGGAGGAGTAAGTACTGTTCCCGGCCTGACAAAGGCCCAACAGGTCACAGAAGAGAAACCCCGGAATGTTTTGATGATCCTTGTGGATGATTTGAAACCCAATTTAGGATGTTATGGTGATAATGTAGCGGTGAGCCCGAATATCGATAGGCTGGCCGGCCAAGGCGTCAGGTTCGACATGGCCTATTGTAATCAGGCCGTAAGCGTGGCTTCCCGTTATAATTTGCTGACAGGAGCCCGTTCCACCACTTCCGGACTCTACAATTTCGGACGTCAATTGCGGGATGTTTATCCTGATGCGGTCACTTTGCCCCAATTCTTCATAAAAGCGGGTTATCATACCGAAGCTATAGGGAAAGTATTCCATGTAGGTCATGGTAATACGGACGATAAAGCTTCATGGAGCATCCCTCACCATTCGGATAAATTGATTGAGTACCTGCTGCCGGAAAGTACGGACCGCCAGTTAACCCGTGAGGAAGCGCTTTTTGAAAATACACGCCTCTTTTTTCCCGATACCCAGATTGGAAGACTACCACGCGGGGCAGCCTGGGAAGCGCTTGATGTGGTGGATGAAGCATATGCCGATGGGCGGGTGGCCAGGAAGGCAATTGACAGATTACGGGAATTGAAAAAAGAGCCGGACCAGCCTTTCTTTATGGCTGTCGGTTTTGTCCGTCCGCATCTTCCTTTCAGCGCCCCTAAAAAATACTGGGATATGTATGACCCGGATAAACTCCCTATGCCGGAATATGAGAAAGATGCCGAGAATGCCCCGAAAATGGCTACCAAGAGAGGAGGGGAGATCGACCAGTTTAAACCCATTCCTCCGGGACAATATGTTTATGCCGATTCACTGACACGAAAACTGATACATGGGTATTACGCTTCAATGAGTTATATGGATGCCCAAGTCGGTCGCCTGCTGGATGAACTGGAGCGGCTCGATATGCTTGATAATACCATTATTGTATTATGGGGTGATCATGGCTGGCATCTGGGCGACCATGGATATTGGACAAAGCATACCAACTATGAGCAGGCCAACAGGATACCCTTGATCGTGGTCGCGCCCGGCGTAACTACGCCCGGAACATCTACCGGACAACCGGCCGAGACAGTGGATATTTATCCTACGCTGACGGAACTGGCCGGATTAGGGAAACCAGTAACACCGCAACCGATCGACGGATTAAGTATGGTGCCCATTTTGAAAGATCCGGAGAAAAGAATAAGGGATCATGCCTATCATGCCTATCCTCACGGCAAATATATTGGAAGGGCTATTCGTACTGAGAGATATAGGTTAGTAGAATGGAAAAACAGGGAGGATTCGAAAGATGTACTCTATGAATTATACGATTACAAGAATGATCCATTAGAAACAAAGAATATTGCCGATAAGGAATCGAAGGTCGTTAAGAGCATGCAAAAGATTCTTGCAACCCATCCCGAAGCAAAGAGGTGGTAATTGAAAGGCCGGCTATTGGATTAATCATGAATCCGCCAATTGATAAGAATTATATGTAGTTTATAGTTTACAATGAAAATACCGACAAATAAAATATGGATGACGTTAACGGCCGTCGGGATCGGGCCTGCATTGCTCGCTTCCTTTGAGACCGGTAAAAAAACGCCGAATGTAATTTTTATCTTAGCCGATGATCTGGGATATGCAGAGTTGGGTTGTTATGGTAACTCATTCAACGAAACACCCCATCTCGATGAACTTGCGAAAAACGGCATACGGTTTACCAACGCCTATGCTGCACAGACAGTCAGTTCTCCTACCCGTGCAGCCCTTATGACAGGCTTGTATCCGCCACGTACCGGTATCATAGATTATCTGCGTCCGAATGATACCAAGCATCTCAATGAGGATTATACCACCATTGCCGAAGTCTTCAAAAGCCGGGGATATAATACAGGTCTGATCGGTAAATGGCATCAGACAGGCTATACTAGGGCAGGTGCTCCTTATGAATCTTCTCCCGATAAACATGGGTTTGATGAGGTCATTGTCTCGGAAAATGAAGGAATTGCCGATGGTACCTGGTTTCACCCCTATCATTTCAATAAAGACGTGGAGAAATTGCTCGAAGGAGATAAGGAGTTCCTGGTGGATCGTTTGAATGAAGAAGCCATTCGGTTTATTGACAGGCAAAGTAATAAGACCCCTTTCTTTCTTTATCTGAGTCACTATGCCGTGCACACTCAGGTGCAGGGAAAACCGGAAGATGTGGATTATTTCAGGAGTAAACCGGGAGCGGGTACCAGCGATCCCTCGAAGAATAATCCCGAAAATGATCCCTATAAAAAGTGGCCTGCCGATTTCCGGGCAAAAAAAAATAATCCGCATCTCGCCGCACAATTGCGGGACATAGATAATGGTGTAGGTAGAATCATCCGGAAGTTAAAAGAAAAGGGGATGCTCGATAATACCTTGATTGTATTTACCAGTGATAACGGAGGGGAAACTACCATTACCTCCAATACCCCTCTGCGGGATGGAAAAAGTTCCCAGTATGAAGGGGGTTTGCGGATTGCGAAGATCGTCTACTTTCCTGCAATAATCCCGGGAGGCAGGGTGATTGATGAGAGTGTGGTTACTTACGACTATCTGCCTACTTTCTGTGAAATGTTGGGTGTCAATGATCAGGAATTGTTCCAGCAACCGGACGGCTTGTCGCTCTGGCCGCTTTGGACCGGTAAGGCCGATAAATTAGCAGAACGCTCGCTCTACTGGCACTATCCGCTTGAAAGACCACATTTTCTGGGAGGTCGTTCTTCCGCAGCCATCCGGTCGGGTGACTGGAAACTCATACAGTTTTATGATTCGGGAACATGCGAATTATACAACCTGAAAAATGATATAAGCGAATCCAATAATGTGGCTACACAATATCCTGATATCGTGGATCAACTTGTCGAAAAGCTTGATGTATGGCGGCAAGATGTTGGAGCAGAAAAACAAGGATAGGACGAATTCAAGTATAATGCCTTGTGTATCTAAGGTAATTGAACACAACTATTGAGAGAATGACCTAATTGCCTGTATTAAATCTTATTTCTTATGATACGAAAATCAATGTACACTACGGCCGTGACAGGGCTTTCCCTATGTTCGTTATTCGGACAACAATCAGAAAAGCCCAATTTGGTATTATTCATGGCAGATGATTGCTCCTATTACGACATAGGCTGTTATGGCAGTGCTGATTCCAAAACCCCGCGTATCGATGATTTTGCGGGGGAAGGGATGCTGTTCACGAAAGCATACCAGGCATGCCCGATGAGTTCACCCACCCGGCATAATTTAATGACCGGTTTATGGCCGGTAAAGACAGGGGCATATCCCAATCATACGATGGCCAAAGAGGGAACCCTGAGTATTGTCCGGCATTTAAAGCCGGCCGGCTATAAAGTCGCGTTAATCGGAAAATCACATGTTGAACCGTCCTCCGTATTTGATTGGGATTTATATGTGAATACCCTACAGGGAGGAGATATAGACTTTGAGGCAATTGACGCTTTTATCAGCGAATGCCAGTCGGAGGATACTCCCTTTTGCCTGTTTGTCATGTCGAGGCAACCCCATACACCATGGAATAAAGGGAATCCCGGCCTTTTTAATCCCGAAAAAATTAAACTGCCTCCGTTTTATGTCGATATTCCGGAAACAAGAGAAAAATTCTGTGATTATCTGGCCGAAATAAATTATATGGATGCTGAATTCGGCCAATTACTCCATATTTTGGACCAAAGACAAGTAAGAGATCAATCTGCGGTAGTTTTTTTAAGTGAGCAGGGAAATAGTTTGCCTTTTGCCAAATGGACCCTCTATGAATCCGGAGTGAAATCGGCATGTATCGTCAGGTGGCCCGGAGTTATCCAACCCAATACCACCTCTGATGCCATTGTTGAGTATGTGGATATTGTGCCTACCTTTCTGGAAATGGCAGGAGCGGAAGCACAAGGTGAATTGGACGGAAAAAGTTTTCTGGGTGTATTGACCGCTAAAGAGACCGGGCACAAGCAATATACGTTCTCTTTACATACAACGCGTGGAATTTATAGTGGGAGTGAGTATTATGGGATCCGGGCGGTTGCCGATAGGAAGTATCGTTACATCGTAAACCTCACGCCGGATATGGTATTTCAGAATACGGAAACCGAGGGGAAATTATTCAGGCGATGGAAAGAAGTGGGCGAAAACGATCCGTTTGCAGCCTGGATAACCCATAAGTATCAACATAGGCCCGCTATTGAGCTCTATGATATAGAGAATGACAGGTATTGTATGGAAAATATTGCCGGGTTGCCGGAGAATGCCCCTATTATTGAAAGGTTAGACAAGGCTTTAAGGCAATGGATGGAAGTATGTGGCGACGAAGGCCAACCCACGGAAATGAAGGCCACTGAACATCAGTTCCGGAATTCCCCGGGAGAAACAGGAGAGATATTTTAATACCGTATCAATAATACACAGAGGATGAAACGAGCATGAACATCATTATACACAAGAAGATAATTAAAGCGAGTTCCATACACAGTAATGTGAAAAATAAAATAATCGTATGAAATTTACCAATAAGTTATCAGCAGTTACCATAGCCACTACATTTGCAATGAATGTAATGGCACAAAGGCCCAATATCATTCTGATCATGTCGGATGATATGGGGTATTCGGATCTTGGATGTTATGGAGGAGAGATCAATACGCCCCATCTGGATGCTCTGGCCGGGAAAGGAGTACGGTTTACCCAGTTCTATAATTCGGGCCGGAGTTGCCCGACCCGGGCATCCCTGATGACCGGACTCCATCCCCATCAGACAGGTATAGGGCATATGACCAATGACCCGGAGAATCCCGTCGCTTTCGACATTAACCTCCCCGGTTACCGCGGCTTCCTGAACAGGAACAGTGTAACGATCGCGGAGGTACTGAAAGAAGCCGGATACACCACACTGATGACGGGAAAATGGCACCTTGGTATGCATGAGAAAGAGCAGTGGCCCCTACAGCGGGGATTCGACAGGTTTTACGGAATCCTGGCGGGAGCCGCTAACTTTTTCAAGCCGGTACACCCGAGGGGGATCACCCTCGATCATGCAGCAATCACCATAGATGAACCGGATTACTATACTACCGATGCTTTTACCGATTATGCGATCGATTTTATCAGGGAAGCCAAAGAAACAGATAATGACCGGCCTTTTTTCCTTTATTTAGCCTATAATGCACCCCACTGGCCCTTACAGGCTCCGCAGGAAGTCGTTGATAAATACAAAGGCAAATATATGAAGGGATGGAGCGCGCTAAGGAATGAAAGGTTCCGCCGAATGACGGATATGGAGTTGATAGAGCCGGGTAATTTACTCCCTCCGGATGATTCCAGAAGTTGGGATAGCCTGAATGAGGATAAGAAAAAAGAGATGGATCTGCGTATGGCCATCTATGCCGCCCAGGTCGAGCAGATGGATGCCAATATCGGGCGATTGATAAATTATCTGGAATCGAATAACTTAATAGAAAATACGATCATTATATTCCTTAACGATAACGGAGCCTGTGCCGAAGGGGGAATGCTGGGAGGGGGTCCCGCTGCCCAGCTGGAAACCGAGGAAGGTTATTTCCTTTCCTATGGGCAAGGATGGGCCAATGCTTCCAATACGCCGTTAAGAAAGTATAAACACTGGATGCATGAAGGAGGGATAGCGACTCCCTGTATCGTTTCATGGCCTGAAGGCATCCCTGAAAAAAACCAGGGAAGTATCCTCAGGCAGTATGCTTTCTTACCGGATATCATGGCTACTTTCATTGATCTGGCAGAAACCCGGTATCCGAAGCAATACGCGGGAAACAGTATCCACCCGTTGCAGGGAAAAAGTTTTACAAGCCAGCTAAAAGGGAAAGACAGGCCTGTTCACAAAGAACCTGTTTTTTGGGAACATGAGGGGAACAGGGCTGTCCGCTTGGGAGATTACAAACTGGTGATGGCATGGGATGATAACAAGCCGGACAACTGGGAGTTATATAATGTAAGGAAAGACAGGACGGAGATGCGTGATCTATCCAGGCAAATGCCGGGCAAGGTAGAAAAAATGAAAAAAATGTGGCATAAGTGGGCAAAGAATTCGATGGTTGAAGCGGATTGGGCGAAAATCCAGGAGTTGGAAAGAGCCCAAAGAAAAAAGAATTGAATGTTCTCATTAAGCAAGAGCAGAATAAATATAAAAAAGGTACCTACATAGTTGTAAATAATAAAAAATCGTATGTATAGAATAAAGCCAATAATATTACCGAAGTTGTTACTATCCATATTGCTAACAATTTTATTTGCACGAGCGGAGGCCCAAATACCTCAGCCTCAGGTAATGTCGAGAGCCGAGATAGAATCAGGCCTTCAGTCACATGACCGTGCCCTGTATATTAAAAAGCACTGGATACGCGACCCTTATATCGTGTACGCGCCGGACGGTTTTTATTATTTAACCGGTACCACGCCTAATCCCGGAGATCCCCGGGAGAGTGGAGACCCGTATAATAAAGGCCTTTTCGAGGGTAGCATTGTCGGTGCAACTGTCCAGATCTGGCGCAGTCGTGATCTTATAGATTGGGAATACCAGGAGGCACCCTTTACGGTAAAAGATACTTATCATTATAATGATAAGGATAGAGCGAAAATAAAAAGTCCGAACAAGGATTTAATCTGGGCACCTGAAATACATTGGGATAAAGACCGGAATAAATGGATACTGGTGCATTGTCCCCAGATAAACAGCAGTTTTGTACTTTCAGGAGATAGTAGTGTAAAAGGTCCATGGACTCATACGATGGGAGAGAATTTTGATAAAAAGCATGATCCTTCTTTATTCAGGGATGATGATGGGACATGGTATGCCATTTGGGGAAATGCGTATATTGCGCAGATCAGCAGCGATTTGACCCGTTTCGTAACCGATCCTCTTTATATAGAGCCTGCCGGAAGCCGTCCTGACCCCAAAAACCCCGGGAAGATGATAAGCCGTATAGGACATGAGGGATGCACCGTAAAAAAAATAGGAGACAAATATGTATTATTCGGGACGGCCTGGTCAACCGATACCGGCAGGAAAGGGTCTTATAACCTCTATTATACCGTAGCGGATAAAATAGAAGGACCCTACGGGCCGAGACAGTTTGCAGGCAGATTTATCGGACATGGCACCCCTTTTCAGACAAAAGATGGAAAATGGTGGTGTACGGCATTCTATAATGGGGATATTCCTCCTTTAAACAGTAAAGGGATTGAAAATACCGACCTCTCGGAGACAGCGCAAACTATTAATCGGCAGGGAACAACCATTGTTCCGTTAGAAGTGAAAATGCTTAAGAACGGGGATCTCTATATCCGGGCGAAAGATCCTGCCTATGGTACTCCCGGGCCGGATGAAAATCAAAAGTTCTGATAGAAATGAAAAGGATAAATGTAGTTTTTATAACGCTGGCGGGCTATTTCAGCTCCGGCCCGGCTGTGAGCACTCCTACCCGTGTGTATAATTCATTAGTAACAAATCGATTTGCTTTTTTCAAGTAATAAAAAAATACTTTTACCGTATTATTCTTACGGCTTACTTTTAAAGATTAAAAAATGACTAAAATTAATTTGCCAATTGTTTTTGCCCTGTTGATGCTCCCTTTCACGATCTCCTGTACCAATAAGGGCAAAGAGATCCCCGTGATTCCTACCGACCTCACCACGGCGCTCCGTGCACCGGCTTATCCTTTGGTAACGGTGGATCCCTATTTTAACGCGTGGTCATATACGGATAATTTGTATGATGATCAGCCCCGGCATTGGACCGATAAAGAATTCCCGTTGCTGGGAGCCTTAAGGGTGGACGGCGAAGTATACCGGTTCATGGGGAAAGAGAATCTGCCGCTGAAGCCTGTTCTTCCAACTGCCCGTGAAGAAAAATGGGAAGGTAAATATACGTTTGACCAACCGGCAGGGGATGCATGGAAGAACCTTACATTCAATGATGCATCCTGGGCTACGGGAAAATCGGCTTTTGGTACGCCGAACGAACCTAACCTCTCCACCCTCTGGCGGACAAAAGATATCTGGGTGAGGCGTACGTTCAATTTAGAAGAAGATCTGAGCGGTAAAGCCATCTACCTGCACTATTCGCACGATGATATTTTTGAACTGTATATCAACGGTATCCAGGTTGTAGAGACCGGCTATTCATGGAAATACAATGTAATAGCGGAACTTTCCGACGAAGTGAAGGCTACCCTAAGGAAAGGAGAGAACATCATTACCGCCCATTGTCATAACAGGACGGGCGGCGGATATGTGGATTTCGGCCTGTATGAGAAAGAAGAGAACAAAGTATCGTTTGATCATACTGCTGAACAGAAATCGGTAAGTGTGCTCCCTACACAAACGGTGTATACGTTCGACTGTGGACCGGTAGAACTCGATGTGGTCTTCACTACTCCTTTACTGCTGGAAGACCTGACACTTGTTTCACGTCCGGTAAGTTACCTGACTTACCAGGTGAGGTCTAAAGACGAAGCATCCCATGAGGTGCAGGTCTATTTCGAGGCAACCCCCCAATGGGCTGTGAATAATGATAGCCAGGCAGTCGGTTTCGAAAAGATTGAAAAAGAAGGGAAGACCTTCCTCAAAACCGGAACTGTTGAACAGCCTCTTCTTCAGAAGAAAGGGGACAATGTGCGGATTGACTGGGGCTACTTTTACATGACCGGTGAGGGAAATGACAACGCAGCTTTGAATTTCGGCGATTACTGGAATACCAAGCAGGCGTTCCAAACAAACGGTGGAATTGCTGAAGCCATGCCGGAGGTACTCTCTGAGAATATAGCGAAAGAGATGACGGTACTCGCTTACAGCCGTGACCTTGGGCAGGTGACATCTGAAAATAAAGCCGGATACATTATGCTGGGCTACGATGATATTTACTCCATACAATATTTTGAGAAGAATCTGAAAGGTTACTGGACCAACGATGGTACGGTAGATATTTTCCAGGCGTTCAAAAGTGCGGAAACGGACTATGCATCGATCATGAAACGTTGTGACGATTTCAACCGGGCCATGATGGCCGATGCTGAAAAAGCAGGAGGCAGGAAATATGCCGAACTGGTCGCGCTGGCTTACCGGCAGGCGATCGCAGCCCACAAGCTGGTAAAAGACGAGAACGGGACACTCCTGTTTTTGTCGAAGGAGAATAACAGTAATGGTTCCATCGGTACGGTGGACATAACCTATCCTTCTTCTCCATTATTCCTGATCTATAACCCCGAGTTGGTAAAAGGGATGATGAACCATATTTTCTACTACAGCGAAAGCGGAAAATGGACCAAACCTTTTGCAGCACACGATGTGGGTACTTACCCGATTGCCAACGGACAGACCTATGGTGGAGACATGCCGATAGAAGAATCCGGGAATATGTTGATTTTAGCGGCAGCCATTGCCGGAATGGAGGGGAATGCCGATTATGCCGCCCAACACTGGGATGTATTGACCATCTGGACCGATTACCTTGTAGAAGAGGGATTAGATCCCGATAACCAGCTCTGTACCGATGATTTCGCGGGACATTTTGCCCATAATGCCAATCTCTCCGTCAAAGCGATCATGGGGATTGCCTCCTATGGTAAACTGGCTTTTATGTTAGGAAAAACCGATATAGCGGAGAAATATTTGAAGATTGCGGGTGAAATGGCTGTTGAATGGGAAAAGATGGCCCGTGACGGCGATCATTATAAGCTCACCTTTGACAAGGCAGATAGCTGGAGTCAGAAATATAACCTGATATGGGATAGATTATTAGGGTTTAATATCTTTGATCCGGAGATTGCCCGGAAAGAGGTGGCTTATTATCTTACACAACAGAATGAATACGGGTTACCGCTCGATATTCGCCGTACCTATACCAAATCGGACTGGGTATTATGGACAGCGGTTCTCACCGGTGAAAGGAGCGATTTTGAAGCATTGGTAAATCCTATCTATAAATATGCGGATGAAACTCCTTCCCGTGTACCCGTCAGTGACTGGCACGATACAGTAACTGCTGAAAGAATGAACTTTAAGGCTCGTTCTGTTGTTGGCGGATATTTTATGAAAATGTTGGAACAGAAATTACTGGAGAAAAGTAAATAGGCATTCACCCTAAGGAGAAGAGTAAACCCCAAAAGTTCATAAGACTTTTGGGGTTTACTAATTGGGGTAAAACGGTTAGCAATAAGGTTTGCCTGCTCTTATTATGTTACAAATTATTATATTCTATGAGGAAAATAACTGTTCTATTTTCAATCACGCTATTTTGATTAATTTGTGTTGTTTTTTGATATTTTTTTGACATACGATTCTGCTCTTCTTTCTTTAATTTGTAGTTTGATTTCACCATACTATTCTTCGCCATGGCATAGTTCAGCAAGTTTTAGTTAGCCATGACGTAATAGCATTAGTCTGCAGAGAAAGAGTAAATAATAAAATTTAAAAGTAGTAACTAAAATTTATTGTAAAGTAAATCAATCATGAAGCATTATCCCATTACAATGTCCCTGTTATTGGGCGGCAGTTTTTCCCTGACGGCTCAGGAAAATCCCAATATCATTATTATTTACGTAGATGATATGGGTTATTCTGATCTCTCGTGTTACGGCGGAGATTTTGTAAAAACAAAAAATATAGACAGGATTGCCGACGAAGGCATCAGGTTCACCCAATACTATACGGCGGCGCCGATCAGTTCGCCGTCACGTGTAGGACTGACGACCGGTATGTATCCGACCCGATGGGGGATACGCTCGTTTCTCCAAACAAGGGCAGGGAACCGGAAGAATATACAGAATGATTTTCTTTCCGATCATGCTCCTTCCATGGCAAGGGCTTTGA
>NZ_CALNAT010000255.1 GCF_937873925.1 uncultured Proteiniphilum sp.
ATTTTTTTCTTTTCATTATCGCTCTTCTCCAATGAAATAAGCGTCATCCCTAAGCCATTAAAAATGGATATTAAGAATGGATCTTTCAACGTGAATACTAAAACGAAAATTACCTGCAACGACAAAAAACTAATCCATATCACCGATTTTTTGAATGATTTTTTGCGTGAAAATTATGATTTGAGACTCGATCAAAAAATATCCAAGAAAACGGGAAAACAAGAAATAAGCTTCATCCTGGACAACTCAAGTGAAAAAGAGTCGTACACCCTTCATATAAGTCAGAATTCAATTGTTGTACGGGGAGGTGAATCGGGTTTATTCTATGGACTGCAAACACTCCTGCAATTGATGCCATTGGAGAAATCACCATCTGTTACTTTGCCACAGGTTGAAATTCAGGATAAACCCCGATTCAAATACAGAGGTGCGATGTTGGATGTGGGAAGGTATTTCTATACGCCCGATGAGGTGAAAAAGTTCATTGATTTAATGGCACATTATAAACTGAACACCTTTCATTGGCACTTGACGGAAGATGCAGGCTGGAGAATAGAGATAAAAAAGTATCCCCTGCTTACCAAAATCGGGGCGTGGAGAAGAGGAACCCAGTCGTCGCATCCGGCAGAGTCATTTGACAGATTGCCCCATGGCGGATTTTATACACAAGCACAAATCAAAGATATTGTATCTTATGCTGAAAAAAGAAATATCACCATTATCCCCGAAATTGATATGCCCGGCCACACATTGGCCGTATTAGCCGCCTGTCCGGAAATTTCCTGTACGGGAGGTCCTTTTAAAGTCCTTGAGGCCTGGGGAGTCCAAAAAGATGTAATGTGCGCCGGCAACGAGCAGACATATAAATTTATAGAAGATGTACTTGATGAGCTGCTGGAAATGTTCCCGTCCCAGATCATCCATATTGGGGGAGATGAGGCTCCAAAAGAAAGATGGAAAGAATGTCCCAAATGCCAGGAAAAAATCAGCATAGAAAATTTAAAAAATGAAGCCGGACTGCAAAGTTACTTCGTAAAAAGAGTAGGATCCTACCTTCAAAGCAAAGGACGTAAAATGCTGGGTTGGGATGAGATAATGGAAGGAGGGCTTGCCGAAAACGCCATGGTAATGAGCTGGAGAGGCGAAGAGAGTGGTATTGAAGCCGCCAAAATGCATCACGAGGTGGTAATGGCTCCTACGGCATTTATGTATCTCGATTATTATCAAGGCGATCACGAAACGGAGCCTGTGAATTTCAACGTAAATCTGCCTTTGGAAAAAGTATATAGTTATGAACCGTTATCCTCCAGGATCCCGGTTGAAAACTACAAATATATTATTGGGGTACAGGGGAATATCTGGACGGAATATATTCATAATTATTCGAAGATTGAATATATGGCATTCCCACGATTACTGGCGGTGGCAGAAATAGGATGGAGCGATGCGGAAAAAGATTTTGATGATTTCAGCAAAAGGTTAAGTAATAATCTGAATTGGCTCGACAAAAAAGGTGTAAATTTTCGAATTCCCGATGTGGCCTACAGTACAACTGCAATTGCAAATACCGGTGATTTTGATCTCGTAATGCAACCATCTGTAAAAGAAGCAAACATATATTATACCCTGAATGGCGATGACCCGATGCTAAAAGGGACTTTGTACCATTCTCCTATCCGAATAATATTTGAGGACAATAACCCTGTTCAATTAAAATACATCGTAAGAACCCGGACAGGAAGAGTTAGTGGTACGCGTGTGTTGAATTTCGACAAATAATAAAATGATCGTATGAAACACTCATGAAATACAAATTCATGCGCAAGGATATGATTAAAATGTCTTGTGTCTTGTATCTTGATTCTTGGCTCTTGGGTCTAATTTTTTTATCATATGAAAAAAAAAGTATTATTTCTATCTATCATGTGTGTTTGTATGGTCGGTTGTTTCATTCAAAAAAGAGCTCTGACAACAGATGATTTATTGGAAAACAGATTCCTCGATCCACCGACCCATGTAAAACCCTATGTCTGGTGGCACTGGATGGGGCCTAATTTTTCTAAAGAAGGGATTACCAGGGATCTTGAAGCGATGAAAGATGCCGGCATCGGAGGAGCGACTATTTTTAACATAACCTCGTCCGTGCAGGAAAGTCACGCGCCCATGCTAAACAATCCGTGGCCGGAACAAACTTTTCGCAGTCCCGCCTATTGGGAAGCCATCCGGTTTGCAGCGGAAGAGGCGCAAAGATTAGGGTTGGAAATAGGACTGCACAACACCCCGGGATATGCCACTACCGGAGGTCCCTGGATTGATGAGGAGCGAAGCATGCAGCAGATTGTTTGGAGTGAAACATCCGTCAGCGGCAGTCAAAAAGTTTCTGTAATTTTAAAAAAGCCCGAACTGCCTGTTACCCTTGATTGGGGAAGTCCCAAAAGAAGAGCGACACTTTATAAGGATATTGCCGTAATTGCCATGCCGGCAGGCAGGACAATCATGTTAAAAGAGACTGTCGATCTTACCGGTAAAATGGATGAATCGGGAAACCTGGAGTGGGAAGCGCCTGAAGGAGATTGGGTCATTTGCCGTATCGGCTATGCTCCTACAATGGCCGACCCACATCCCTTACCCGACGATCTGATGGGAATATCTTACGAAGTGGATAAAATCACGGCGGAACACAATAAGTTTCATTGGGAAACAGTTCTCAATCCGTTGAAAGAACATATCGGCCCCTATTTGGGCAAATCCTTTCAACATATATTGATCGACAGCTACGAGGCCCGGCAACAAAGTTGGAGCGAAGGTCTCCGCGAAGAATTTATGAAACGGAAGGGATACGACCCGGTTCCCTGGATAACGACTTTCAGCCCGTTGATCATTCATGGATGGCATGGCGATGTAAAAAGGGTCATAGAAAGCGAAGATATAACCAACCGTTTTGTATGGGACTATCAGGATGTGATCCATCAACTCTACCTTGAAAACGGATGGAATATTGCCAAAGACTTAATCCGCAAAGCTGATCTAAAGCTCCAATTCGAACCTTATACAGGTCCTTTCAGCATACCCCAGGGAGCGGCGATGGCCGATCTGCCGATGGGAGAGTTTTGGACATTCTCTAAAGGAGAAATCAATCAATTGGTTCCTGCGGCAGCCCGGGCTGCCGGAAAGACCGTTGTCGGTGCCGAGGCTTTTACCGGAGAACCTGAACTCAGCAAATGGACGGAAGACCCGGCATTTTTGAAATTATCCGCAGACGGGGCTTTTGCTGACGGCGTGAACCGGTTGATACTTCATCATTGGGTACATCAGCCTTTCGATGATAAATACCAACCCGGGCTAAGTATGGGTTGGTGGGGCACACACTTTAACCGGCATCAGACCTGGTTTGAACCCGGGAAAGCATTTTTCACCTATTTAGGCCGTTGCCAGGCATTGCTCCAACACGGGGAGCAATACAGTGATTATCTCTGTATGGACAGGCCGGAAGGCTTTTCCGATGTGATCTCGAAAGATGATTTTTTGAATACCCGGTTAAAGGTCAAAAAAGGTAAGATCATATTGCCTTCGGGTAGAAGTTACACATTCATGGTTTTCCCGGGCGATGGTGACATGCTGCCGGAGGTAGCCCGCAAGATCAAACAGATTGTATCTAAAGGGGCAACGGTTGTTTCCGTCAAACCCGTCAAGTCTCCAAGTTTAAAGGATTATCCTTTGTGTGATGACGAAGTAAAGAAAATCGCCGGTGAACTTTGGGGAAACGGCTTGCAAAACAAGTATAAAAAAGGATTTGTTTTTACGCAATTGGAAGATGCAGTAAAAAAACACAATATACAGCCTGATTTCCTGGTTGAAAAAGCAGCAAATCCTGAAGACATAAAAATTGCCCACCGGTATTCATCTGATACAGACATTTATTTTATAGTAAATCAATCATCAAAACCTCAACATATCTCCGTGTCATTCCTTATCTCAGGGAAACAGCCCGAACTGTGGCAGGCAGAAGATGGTTCCATCGCAGATGCACCGGTCTGGCGGGAAAAAGGTGGACGTACCACGGTCGATCTGCAACTGAAGGGAACCCAATCCGTATTTGTTGTTTTCAGGAAACCAGCTTCCGGAAGCGATCATCCGGTTTCCGTGTCGATCCAGGATACCACTACCGGTTGG
>NZ_CALNAT010000256.1 GCF_937873925.1 uncultured Proteiniphilum sp.
AGCGACCACTCGCCCCCCAGACGAGTACTCTAAACCGGACTGAGCTACATCCCGCAAAAGTGAGTGCAAAATTATCACTTAAATTTGAATTACGCAAATTTAGATTCTGCTTTGTTTAATGTATATTATGAATTTATTTGTGATCGGATAAAAAAATAGTTGTTAATTTGCGTCTCAAAATATAAGTAAAGAGATTGTTGATAATTCTTTGACTCCCCATTGCTGTGATATCTGAATGGGAAAGTGATGAACATGCTATCGGCATTGAGTTTCAACAGAATGAAAATAAAATAGTTATATTAAATGACCTTCACTGCAAAACAAATAGCCGCTTTCCTGAAAGGTGAGATAGTCGGCAATCCGGAAGTAGAAGTTTCCAATTTTTCGAAGATTGAGGAGGGGAAAGCAGGAACCATCACTTTTCTGGCCAACCCGAAATACACACCTTATATTTATAAGACAGAGGCCGATATTGTGCTCGTAAATAATGACTTCGAGCCCGAGAAACCTATTCGTGCCACCCTCATAAAAGTGCCTAATGCTTATGCGGCATTGGCATCGTTGATGGAGATGGTAAATAAGAGTATTCCCCGGAAGAGCGGAATCGATACAATGAGTTTTGTAGCACCTACCGCGAAGATTGGAGAACAGGTCTACGTAGGGACATTCGCCTACATCGGCGACTACGTGGAGATAGGGGATGACAGCAAGATCTACCCGCAATCCTACATAGGAGAGAACGTGAAGATCGGGAAAAATACAATCATCTATCCCGGGGTAAAGATTTATCACGGTTGCGCGATAGGTGACAATTGTATCATACATTCGGGTGCGGTGATCGGTGCAGACGGGTTTGGCTTTTCCAAAGAGGAGGAGGTGTACCATAAAATTCCCCAGTTGGGAAATGTGCTCATTGAAGATGATGTGGAGATCGGGGCCAATACTGCTATTGACCGTGCCGTGATGGGCTCCACTGTAATCCGCCGTGGAGTAAAACTTGATAATCTTATACAGATAGCCCACAATTGTGAAATTGGTGAGCATACGGCTATGGCTGCCCAGGTAGGGATCGCCGGTTCCACCAAGATCGGTGAAAATTGCGTGTTTGGCGGGCAGGTAGGTATTGGCGGACATATCACTATCGGGAAAAACAGCCGGATCGGGGCACAGTCCGGCATCATCAGCAATACTGAAGAGGGATCGGAGGTCATAGGCTCTCCGGCCATGCCAGTGAAAAGTTTTTTCAGGTCAAGCATCCTTTTGCCCAAGCTACCTGACATGTACCGGCAGCTGAATGCCTTGGAAAAAGAACTTCTTGAACTCAAAAAGAAGCTCGCCGCCGGTGATTAAACAACGTTTCCGTTAAGAAATTGGTATACATTTCACAAATTCGGAAAGAATCTGTGCAACTGGTCATGTGAGTAAATATGCATTTTATTCCACGGTAATGGGGTAAAATCGTTAAGTTGATGTTATCTTTGCACATAAATAGGAGAAATGAGAAATAAATTAAATATAAGGTGAAACAGAAAACATTACAAAGCAGCTTCACATTAAGCGGCGTAGGTCTCCACACCGGATTGGATATCGTAGTTACTTTCAATCCCGCACCTGTAGACCATGGATATAAAATAAAGAGAATTGACCTCGAAGATCAACCGGTGATTGAGGCGTTGGCCGAAAATGTAGTGAATACGCAACGCGGGACAGTGATCGCTAAAGGTGATGCAACCGTAAGTACCATCGAACACGGGCTTTCCGCACTGTTTGCCCTTGGAATAGATAATTGCCTGATCGAAGTAAATGCGTCCGAATTTCCCATTCTTGACGGGAGCGCAATCGAATATGTGAAAGCGATCCGGAAAGCGGGTGTTCAGGAACAGGATAAAGACAAAGACTTTTATGTTGTACGCAAGAAGATAGAAGTATCCGATCCGGAGACCGGCTCGAAACTGACACTGCTGCCTGACGATTCGTTTTGTATCAACTCCTTCATAGAGTTTGAATCGCAATATATACCCAATCAATCGGCTTCGTTGGATACCGTCACCGATTATGAGACGGAGATCGCTCCTTCACGTACTTTTGTATTTGTACGCGAGATCCAGCAATTACGCAAGGCAGGCCTTATCAAAGGAGGAAATCTGGATAATGCGATCGTAATTTATGAGAGGAAATTATCACAGAAAGAATTGGATAATATCGCTGATGAATTGAATGTTCCTCACCACAACGCTGATGAGTTGGGCTATCTGAACAATCGTAAACTGATGTTCCCCAATGAGCCGGCGCGCCACAAACTGCTTGACATTATCGGCGATATGGCGCTCATCGGGAAACCTATCATGGGGCGCCTTATTGCCATGCGACCCGGTCACAAGATCAACAATCAACTGGCACGGATGATCCGCAAAGATATCAAACTCAATGAGGTGCAACCCCCCGTATACGATGTGACCAAAGAGCCAGTCATGGACAACAACCGCATCCGCGAATTGTTACCTCACCGTTATCCTTTCCTGATGGTAGATAAAATTATACAGATGACGGACAAGTTTATTGTGGGCGTGAAAAATATTACTACCAATGAACCTTTTTTTGTCGGACATTTTCCTCAGGAACCGGTGATGCCGGGGGTATTGCAGGTAGAAGCGATGGCTCAGACGGGAGGACTGCTCGTCCTTGCCGGATTAGATGAGCCGGAGAGATATTCTACCTATTTTCTCAAGATTGATAATGTGAAATTCCGCCATAAAGTGGTTCCGGGGGACACCATTCTCTTCAGGGTAGAGCTCACCAGCGAAATGCGCAGGGGCATTGCTACCATGCGGGGACTGGCATTTCTTGGGGACAAAGTAGTTTCCGAAGCCGATCTTACGGCACAGATCATCAAAAACAAATAAGATAAACCGACCGGATATATGAACAGTGTTTCATCTTTAGCTTATGTGCACCCTGAGGCTAAACTCGGGGAAAATGTAATTATAGAGCCTTTTGCGTATGTCGATCGCAATACGGAAATAGGAGAGGGTACTCGTGTGATGACACATGCGACGGTGCTGTACGGGGCACGTATCGGAAAAAACTGTACCATCTTCCCTCACGCTACAGTAGCCGGCATCCCGCAGGACCTTAAGTTCCGGGGTGAAGATACAGAAGCGATTATCGGAGACAACACCACCATACGCGAATGCGCCACCGTGAACAGAGGCACCGCCTCGAAAGGATTCACAAAAGTAGGGGCCGACTGCCTGATTATGGCGTATAGTCATGTGGCGCACGATTGTGTGCTCAACGATCATATAATTCTGGGTAATGCTACCCAGCTGGCAGGCGAAGTGGAGATTGATGATTATGCGATTATCAGTGGTGGTTCGCTGGTACACCAGTTCACCAGAGTTGGCGCTCATGTGATGATACAGGGTGGCGCCAAGGTTCCCAAGGATATTCCCCCGTATGTGATGGTCGGACGTGAACCGATCATTTATGTGGGACTCAATGTGGTGGGACTGCGACGCAGAGGTTTTACCAGTGAGCGCATCAACTCTATCCAGGAAATATACCGTTATCTGTACCAATCTGGGTTCAATGTTACGCAGGCAACGGAACGGATCGAAAATGAACTGCCTGAAACGGACGATCGTAATGATATCCTGGAGTTTATCCGTTCTTCAAGCCGCGGCATCGTACGCGGTAATATGGAGGGGTAGAACATGCCTGGTATTATTTTTCCGGCCGAATGGTATCCGCAGAGCGCTGTTCAGGTCACCTGGCCGCATCGGAATACCGACTGGGCAGAGTCTCTGGAAGAAGTAACCGCCTGTTATGTGGCTCTATCGAAAGAGATACTCCGGAGGGAAAAGTTGCTGGTTGTGTGCCGGGATACCGGTGAAGTAGAAAAATATTTTTCCGGGGATGAGCGGGAAAACCTCCTCTGTGTGGAGATAGAGAGTAATGATACGTGGGCGCGGGACCACGGGGCGATTTCACTCTTTGTAGATAATAAACCCACAATTTCAGATTTCGGTTTCAACGGATGGGGATTGAAATTCGCTGCCAACCGTGATAACCTGATTACAGGCAAGCTTTTCGAAAAAGCCGTTTTGCGGCCTGAGGTTGTCTACCTGAACCGTTTGAATTTCATTCTTGAAGGAGGATCGATAGAATCGGACGGAAAAGGGACGATACTTACTACTACGGAGTGCCTCTTATCTCCCAACCGCAATCAGCCGATGACGCAAGATGAGATCGGAAATTATCTGAAGCATGCCCTGGGCGCCGAACGTATTCTATGGCTCCGTCACGGCTTTCTGGCGGGAGATGATACCGACAGTCATATCGATACGCTTGCCCGCTTTTGTGAGGAACGTACCATTGCCTATGTGAAATGCGACGATCCCGAGGACGAGCATTATGACGAACTGAAAGCAATGGAAAAGGAATTGGAATCGTTTGTTGCATACGACGGCCGGTCCTATCGCCTGGTTGATTTACCTATGGCCGATGCCGTCTACCACGATGGAGAACGCCTGCCCGCTACCTATGCTAATTTTCTCATTATCAACGGTGCGGTGCTGCTCCCGTTCTACGGCACGGAAAAAGATGAGATTGCAAAAAGACAATTGCAGAAAGCATTCCCGGACCGGGAAATAGTCGGTATCGATTGCCGACCGCTTATCCGTCAACACGGTTCCCTGCACTGCGTAACTATGCAGTTGCCTATTGGATTTCTCTGATGGAAAGTGGAGGTAATCGATTTAATGATTTGAAGATATGTCGATTTGACGATTTATTTAATCGCCAATCTGCCAATTACTAATTCCGTCTTGGTTCTTTGTTCTTTATTCTAAATTCTAAAAATATGAAAGTAGGAATCATTCAACAAGCCAATACGTCCGACAGGGAAGAAAACGTAAAGCGCTTACAGCAAAAAATCAGACAGCTTGCTAAAGATGGAGCAGAGTTGATTGTGATGCAGGAGTTGCATAACGGTCTCTATTTTTGTCAAACGGAAGATACGGCTGTGTTCGACCAGGCGGAATCTATTCCTGGCCCGTCCACCGATTCCTTCGGCCGGCTGGCAGAAGAACTGGGGCTGGTCATAGTGCTTTCCCTGTTTGAGAAGCGCGCTTCCGGCCTTTACCATAATACGGCAGTAGTGATTGAGAGAGACGGAACCATTGCCGGAAAATACCGGAAAATGCACATCCCTGACGATCCGGCGTATTATGAGAAATTTTACTTTACCCCCGGCGATTTGGGTTTTCATCCCATTGAAACATCGGTGGGAAAGTTGGGAGTATTGGTCTGCTGGGATCAATGGTACCCCGAAGCGGCGCGCCTGATGGCGCTGGCCGGAGCGGAACTGCTGATTTATCCTACCGCTATCGGCTGGGAATCTACCGATCCTGAGGAGGAAAAACAACGACAACTCGATGCGTGGGTCACCCTGCAGCGGGGACATGCCGTAGCTAACGGTTTACCCGTTATTGCCGTAAACCGTACCGGCTTTGAACCCGACCCGTCGGGACTCACCAATGGTATTCATTTCTGGGGGAACAGTTTTGTGTGCGGGCCGCAGGGAGAATTTCTATATCGTGCTGCCGACCGTGAAGAAGTTGTCCATATGATTGAGATCGACAAGGTGCGTACCGAGAATGTGCGCCGTTGGTGGCCTTTTTTCCGGGATCGCCGTATCGATGAATACGGAAAATTGACCAAACGCTGGATCGACTGATTTTTTTTGACGAATAGATAAAGGCCGCCCGATTATGAGCGACCTTTTTTTATACCTTATTTTTCGAATTAATTATCTGCGTCCGGAAGATCTGCCGGAGCTGCTGTTTTCACTGCTGCTCCTTGAAGACGAAGTGGTTGTGCTGCTGTTGTTCCTACTCGAGGAACCGGAGCTCGACCTTACCGTAGTACTTTCGTTATTGCTTCTTGAGGAGCCGGAACTCGATCTTGTCGTAGTCTCGTTTCTGTTATTCGAAGAACTTTGTTGCGGACTCGCTGTCGTACTTCTACTACTGCTTCCGGAGGAGTTTTGTGATCTGACCGTTGTACTACTGCTGTTACTTCTGGTGGGACTTTGCGGTGTAACCGTGGTGCTCCTGGTGTCGGATGAACTGCTTCGCGTATCGGTTACCGAACTGCTGTTGCTCCTGCCGGAGGAATTCTCCTGAGATCTTACGGTAGTACTCCTGTCATTGCTTCCCGAAGAGTTTTGTGACCTGACCGTCGTACTGCTGTTATTTCTGGTGGAACTTGACGGTGTAACCGTGGTGCTGCTATTGGATGAACTGCCTCTTGGGGTGCTTTCAGAGGATCTTCCCGTTGCGTTACGGTTTGTAGATGTTCCGCTCCGCGAAGTTGTCCCTTCCGAAACCCTTGTATTGCTGTTGCTGTTCCTGACAGTTCCGCTGCCGGTAGTACTTCTGTCTGTGCTCCTGCCGCTTACGGAAGATCTCGTATTGGTTCTGCTGCTGGTTGCATCGGGACGATACACGCTTACTGCGTTGCCGCTGACCCTTGTCGCCCTGCCGGAGCGATTATTGTTGCTTTCGAGTCGGCGTACCGTAGTTTTTCTTCCTGTTTCACGTTCGTAGTCCCTGGCGCTCGGGCCGCTGTAGTAACGGTTATCGTTGTATATGTAGGTGTTATTGATGATGGTCGTCCTGTTATAAATAGTAGGGCTGTACCTGTTATAATACCTGTGCATATTGCTGTTATACATATATCTGGAAGGCAGGAAAGTCCAGTAGCTGGTAGGCATATTCACATAAATATTGATGCTTATCCGGGGATCCATGGGCGCCCATCCGTAATAACCGCCGCCGCTTCTCCATGTCACCCATGCGGGTGCCCATTCGTAGCCGGGAACCCAGGCCCAGCCGTAGTAGTCGTCGTAGTACCAGCGCCCGTAATGGAAAGGAGCCCAGCCCCACGAGAAGTTTGACACCCAGGTGTTTCCGTAATCGGTCATTACCCAGTATCCGTTAGTGGCATACGGATGAAAGTCTCTCCCTACATTGGGGATCCAGATGCGACCGTATGTGCGGTCGTTGATCCATCGCCCGTGAGGCCTCAGCTCATTGTAAAATACATTGAACGAGATGTCGCTTCCGGCGTAATCGTCATAATAGTATTCATCTTCGTAATAGCCATCATCGTATCCCTGGGAATAGAGATAACTCCGGGAGGTCCCGCATGACCAGAATACCAGTGCAATTACCATCAGGACGAGGGGGTGTCTTAAAGCTTTCATATCCGTAGTTATTAAAGGATGTAACTTCATTTCTTTTCTTTAGCAATATGACATCCTTTTTATAGAATGGTTTAACATTCTCAATGGGAAACCTGAAAAGATCGGGTTTTACCTGACTCCCTTCCGACCTAACCCCCTATTCACTTTTATTTAAACACCTGATCGATCCCTGAGAATCCCATAAATGCCATGGCCATGATGCCGGCTGTGATCAGCGCAAGGGGTATTCCTTTCATTGATCTGGGAACTTTGGTGAGCGCCAGTTGCTCGCGGATACTTGAAAAAATGATCAATGCCATGGCGTAACCTATGGCGGTAGCTACGGCGTAGATAACCGACTCCAACAGGTTATAATCCTTCTGTATCACCAGAATCGCCACTCCCAGGATCACACAGTTGGTGGTGATCAGCGGCAGGAACACTCCCAGCGCCTGGTAAAGCGCCGGTGATATTTTTTTGAGTACGATCTCCACCATCTGCACTAATGCGGCAATCACCAGGATAAAGGAGATGGTTTGCAGGTATCCCAACCCGGAAGGTTCCAGAATACCTTTCTGCAGAAGGAATGTGACGATGGTAGCGATAGTCAGTACAAACGTGACAGCCAGTCCCATGCCGATAGCCGTATCCACTTTCTTCGATACACCCAGGAACGGGCAGATGCCCAGGAACTGGGCCAGCACCACGTTGTTTACAAATATGGCAACGATAATGATTCCGATAATTTCCATAATCCTTGAGGGTTAGTTTGTTCCTTCCTTCTTCTGAAGCTTGTTAAAAATGGCGATCAGGTATCCCAGCACGATGAAAGCGCCCGGCGCCAATACAAATATCAATGAGCCGAACTGTTCGGGGTAGATGTTCAGTGAGAATATCTGTCCGGTGCCCAGTAATTCACGTACAGCACCCAATAGTGAGAGTGCGAAGGTAAATCCCAGTCCGATGCCTATCCCGTCGAAAACCGATGAGATCACACTGTTCTTCGAAGCGAACGACTCAGCGCGTCCCAGCACGATACAGTTCACTACAATCAAAGGAATGAAGATACCTAAACTGTCGGCCAGTGCCGGTACATAAGCGTTCATCATCATTTCGATAATGGTCACGAAGGTGGCGATCACCACAATGTAAGCCGGAATGCGTACCATGTCGGGGATCAGGTTTTTCAGCATCGAGATCACCGCGTTGGAGCAGATCAATACAAACATGGTTGCCAGTCCCATGCTCATACCGTTGATGGCGGAACTGGTAGTTGCCAGTGTGGGGCACATCCCTAAAAGCAATACAAAAATAGGGTTTTCTTTAATAATGCCGTTGATCAGCACTTTCAGGTTGTCATTCATTGTCGTTTCCTCCCTCCTGTGATGTTATATCCTGTTCATCATTGTCATTTGTTTCCCCGGAAATGTTTGTTACGCTGCCTGATTGGGTGGTTCCGGTAGTGTCGCTTTCAGATTGGGTAGCTCCGCTTGTCGCATCCATATTTCCCGAGTAGGCAGCGTAAGCCCTGTTGATCGCTTCGAGAAATGCCCTCGAGGTGATGGTCGATGCGGTAATGGCATCCACATTTCCTCCGTCATTCGAAACGGCCAAGGCTCCTTTCGACAGGTCTCGTCCGATGATCGACTGCGAGGGTTTGGCTGCATCCCTGAACCACTCTGACATCTTCGAACCCAGTCCCGGTGTCTCACCATGTTGCAGTACCGAGTAATTCACGATCCTGTGTTCCATATCGAAGCCTACCATGATCTGTATATTTCCGCTGAATCCGTTGGTGGAGAAACTGTTCAGTGCATAACCCACGATCTCATCCCCTTTCTTTGCAGGGTAAACCAGCAGTGAGTCCCCCTGTCCGTCCGGCATCAGGAATGCTTCGGCGATCGGGTCGTTATCAAACGCGGGCACCACTTCGCTGATGGCGTTCTGCAATTTCATCGCTTTGGCATCTGCTATCGGCTTTGCCGTCATTTTGTTCACTTGGGCCAGCAATACGGCTACCGTCAGGCATATCAGCGATAGCGACAGGAACATATTTTTGAAGGTTGATTCTAATTTAGCCATGTTTCACTACCTCCCCGAATCGTTTTGGCGTTGTGTAATTATTGATAAGTGGCGTAAAGGCATTCATCAGCAGGATCGCGAATGAAACCCCTTCGGGATAGGCTCCCCAAAGGCGGATGGCGATGGTGATAAAGCCGATGCCTACACCGTAAATAAGCATTCCCTTTTTTGTCATGGGCGATGTTACATAGTCGGTCGCCATGAAGACCGCACCCAGCATTAATCCTCCCGAAAAGAGGTGGATCAGCGGGTTGTAGAGCGGGATGGGATTAAAGATGTAAAGTATTCCCGTGAAGATGGCGACGGTCGCCATGATAGAAATGGGGATATGCCATGTGATGATTTTCTTCCAGAGCAACCATCCTAAGCCGAGAAGCAGTGCCAGTGCGCTCATTTCTCCCAGGGAGCCGGCTTCGGTACCCAAAAACATGGTCTGTAAAGAGGGCAGCAGTTCCGGATTCAGTTTCAGGTTGCCGAGTATGGTCGCCGAACTGACGGCATCGATCGTGAAGGCGGTTTCCGGTGCCGGCCAGACGGTCATCTGTGCCGGGAATGAGATCAGCAGGAAGATACGTCCCGCGATGGCCGGGTTAAAGATGTTATTCCCCAATCCTCCGAAAGAGAGCTTTACCACGCCGATAGCGAACAGGCACCCCAGTGCCAGAATCCAGACGGGCAGGTTTGACGGTACGTTGAATGCCAGCAGTACGCCGGTGATGATGGCCGAACCGTCGAGCACGGTGGGCGTTTTCTTCATCATATATTTTACGATGAGATATTCAAATCCCACGCAAAAAAGCACAGCCAAAGCGGTAATGATCAGTGCATCCAGCCGGAAGACGTACAAAGCAACCAAAAACGCCGGAATGAGCGCGATAAGCACCCCGTACATATTTTTTTGAATCGTGTCTCCGCTGTGTATATGAGGTGAAGGGGAGACAACCAGTTTGTTTTCCATATTTAAAGTTACTCTACGCGTTAATTCTTTCTTGTCCTGATGATTGTGTTCACTCTGCTTTTTCCCAGCCGGATATAATCGAGCAGCGGCCGGTCGGCGGGACAGGTGTAACTGCATGAACCGCATTCAATACAATCGGTGATACGGTTATTTTCCGCCCTGTCCCATACTTCAAACTCCGTCAGGTTCATCAGTAGGGTAGGGTTCAGGCCCATGGGGCACACACTTACACATTTAGCGCAACGGATACAATCCTTCATCGCCTTCCGTTTTGCCTCTAGCGTGGGAATAAGCAATATACCCGAAGTTCCTTTGGTCACCGGTACGTCGGTGCTTGCCAGCGCTTTTCCCATCATGGGGCCGCCGCTGACGATCTTTCCGGTGGTGTCCGGCAGTCCGCCGGCAGCCTCGATCAGGTTGCCCACAGGAATACCTATGCGTGAAAGGATGTTACAGGGCTGTTTCACATCCTTTCCGGTGACGGTCACTACCCGTTCAACCAGGGGCTTGTTCTTCTGTACCGCCTCATAGGCAGCCAGAATAGTTCCTACGTTTTGTACCACCGCACCCACTGAAATGGGCAGGGCGCCGCTCGGAACCTGGCGTCCGGTCAGGGCGTCGATCAGCTGTTTTTCCCCTCCCTGGGGATACTGTACCTTCAGGGCCTCTACGCTGATGTTGGGGTATGCCTTCGCATATTTCCCGAATTTCTCAATGGCGTCTTTCTTGTTGTTTTCAATACCGATAATGGCTTTATCCACATTCAATGCTTCCATCACGATGGTGATCCCCACTATGATCTCCTCCGTTTTCTCCATCATCAGCCGGTGATCGGAGGTGAGCCAGGGCTCGCACTCTACTCCGTTGATAATCAGTATTTCGGGCTTGGAGCCCGGAGGAGGCGTCAGTTTTACGTGCGTGGGAAAAGTGGCACCACCCATGCCGACAATACCGGCGGCGGCAATTTTGTCGAGGATCTCTTTGGATGAGAGCCGGCACTCTTTTTTCAGGTCGGGTGAGCGGTCGATTGACTCTTCCCACTCATCGCCTTCCACTTTGATGATCACGGCATCACGCCGGTAGCCGCTTGCATCGATCGCTTTGTCGATTTTCACAACGGTACCCGACACGGAAGAGTGAATATTGGCCGAGACAAATCCCACGGTCTTGCCGATGAGGGTACCGACCTTCACGGCGTCTCCTTTTTTTACCACAGGCTGGCAGGGAGCGCCGATGTGCTGGGCAAGCGGAATGATCACCTGATCGGGAGTAGCAATGGATTGTATTGCGTTTCCGGCAGATATTTTCTGTTCTTTCGGGTGAATACCGCCAATTCTGAAAGTTTTTAACATATATACTATCCTTAATCTTATGCGTCAACTGTAGCTTTTTCCCCTTTGGGCAACTCCGGTTTCTCTTTCCGGGGCGGGAAATTCAACTCCAGGATGGAATTGGTGGGGCAGACCGGCACGCATTTACGGCAGAGCCGGCATTTGTCGTCAATAATATAAGCCAGGTTATTTTCAATGGTGATGGCTTCAAACGGACAGACCTGCTGGCATTTGCTGCATCCGATACATGCTACTTCGCACGACTTCCGGGCTACGCCTCCTTTTTCTTCATTCACGCAACTCACATAGATACGCCGCGATTTGGGACCCTGTTTACGCAGCTCGATGATATCTTTCGGGCATGCTTTCACGCAGGCGCCACAAGCGGTACATTTATCTTCCACCACTTCGGGGAGCATGGTCTCCGGATTGATGTGAATGGCGTCGAACGCACAGGATTCCACACAGTCGCCCAGGCCGAGACAGCCGAAAGAGCATCCGGTGTCACCGCCATAAAGTACAGCGGCGATGGTACAGTTGGAAATTCCGTCATATAGGTTGGTACGGGGACGATGTTCGCATGTCCCGCTACAGCGCACCACCGCTATCTTTTTTACCGCTACCGGAGCTGCTTGCCCCAGGATCGACGCTACCTTATCCATGGTCGTCTGGCCTCCTACGGGGCAGTTGAGCCCTTCCAGCGTTTCAGCTTTCACGCAAGCCGATGCGAACGACGCGCATCCGGGAAATCCGCAGCCGCCACAGTTGGCAGCGGGCAAGGCATCCTGAACCTCCTGTATGCGAGGATCTTCCTCTACCTTGAATTTTTGTCCTATCAGGTACAATATGGCGGCGCTACCGGCGCCGATCACACCTAAAGTTACCACGGCCGTAAGTAATACACTCATATTTTCATTTTATGATTATAGTAAAAAGTTTCAAACTAAAAGCTAAAAGTGAAAAGTTTGGGATCTTTGGTTTGGGAATTGAGATTTGTGATATTACTTAACCACTTGATCAATCATCGTCACATCATCTCATCGTCACATCATCAAATTAGTTCATCTAATCATCTTCCCACCCAATCACCTTTTTTATACCGAATTGAAACGAGTTTGCCATTTTTTTTCTCAGAAGATAAAGCATCAGGTAGTAGGGAATGAGAGCGCCCATAGCACTGATTGCCGCCTCCGTTTCATTGAAATTCCACAACGATAGAGTGAAAATAAGCGTTAAAATGAGGATAATCAGCGGAAGAACAAACGCCCAGACAACAGCTTTGTGGCCCATTGACTCTTTTGCTTCGATAATCACCCGTTCGTTTTCACGGAACCGGCCGGAAAAGTCAGCTATTTCGATCAGCTTCTCTTTCGAGTCGGCAGCCATGCAGGTCCCGTGGGCATGACACGCACTGCAGGCCGATTGTTGCAGGATACGTACGGTTACCTGATTGCCGCTGATTTTCTCAATGATTCCTTCGTGTTCGATCATGAAATAATCCCTTACTCTCTCACATGTAATTTAAGTACAAAGTTAAGATTATTTTCGTGATAAGTAAAAGTTTTTTGAACTTACTCATGGTTCAGACGTTAAGAAACGATTGAAGTATTCGGTATTCGATTTTTCATTCTGATATCTCGGTGCGAAGTATAGATTTTATTTATAATATAACCGCAATAAGTTTCGCTGAATCAGCCGAACATTTACGGAAAGATATTTGTTAAAAAGCTGAATAGCGGTGCAGAACGGCGAATTTAAAAAGTAACATATTTAATACTCTATCCTTATGGGTTTTGACATTGACATGATTCGAATGGTTTATAATCATCTTCCTGAAAAAATCAGGCAGGCAAAAGATATCTTACAGCGGCCTTTGACTCTGACCGAAAAGATCCTTTTTGCGCATCTCTGGTCCGGGGTTCCGGTAAAGGATTACCAGCGTGCAAACGATTATGTGGATTTTGCTCCCGATCGCGTGGCGATGCAGGATGCCACAGCGCAGATGGCGCTGCTGCAACTGATGAATTCCGGACGGACCAGCGTAGCGGTACCTTCCACTGTGCACTGTGACCATTTGATACAGGCCTATAAGGATGCCGATACCGATCTGGAGACTGCCAACATAACCAACAGGGAGGTATACGAGTTCCTTCGTGATGTCTCCAATAAATATGGGATCGGTTTCTGGAAACCCGGCGCCGGGATCATTCACCAGGTAGTGCTCGAAAACTACGCTTTCCCCGGCGGAATGATGGTGGGTACCGACTCGCATACGCCCAACGCGGGCGGGCTGGGTATGATCGCCATTGGCGTGGGCGGCGCCGACGCGGTGGATGTGATGGCCTGCCTGCCCTGGGAACTGAAGATGCCGAAGTTGATCGGTGTGAAGCTTACAGGGAGATTGTCGGGATGGAGCGCCCCCAAGGATGTGATACTGAAAGTGGCAGGTATTCTCACTGTGAAAGGGGGTACCAATGCCGTTATCGAATATTTCGGCGAGGGAGCGGAATCGCTTTCGGCCACAGGGAAAGGTACCATTTGTAATATGGGAGCCGAAGTGGGGGCTACTACCTCCATTTTCCCGTTCGACGAAAAATCAGCGGCCTATCTGGAAAGTACGGGCAGGAAAGAGGTGGCCGACGAGGCGCGTAAGATCAGGGAGCACCTGCAGCCCGATCCGGAAGTGGTTGCCCGGCCCGGACAATATTATGACCAACTGATCGAAATAGACCTTTCTACCCTGGAACCGCATATCAACGGGCCGTTTACCCCCGATGCGGCCTATACCATTTCGGAATTCGGCAAGACGGTGAAAGAGAATAACTATCCGCGAAAAATGGAGGTGGGATTGATCGGTTCATGTACCAACTCATCGTATGAAGATCTTACCCGGGCGGTTTCCATTGTGAAACAGGTGCGTGAGGAGGGAGTGCCCGTGAAAGCGCAGTTCCTGATCAACCCCGGCTCGGAGCAGATCCGGTATACGGCGGAACGCGACGGGATCCTGCAGGTGTTTGAGGATGCCGGAGCCACCATTATCGCCAATGCCTGCGGCCCCTGTATCGGTCAGTGGAAGCGTGATGATGATGTGAAGGACCGCGTTAATTCCATCGTTACTTCGTTCAACCGTAATTTCGCCAAGCGGAACGACGGCAATCCCAATACACATGCGTTTGTGACATCGCCCGAACTGGTGGCCGCGCTCACCATTGCCGGCGATCTCTGCTTCAACCCGTTGACGGATACGCTCGAAAATTATAAAGGGGAGCAGGTGAAACTGGCCGAACCGACTGGATTCGAAATGCCGCCCGGCGGTTACGATGTGAAAGATGCGGGATACCTGGCGCCCTCGGAAGACGGAAGGAACGTGCAGGTAACCATCGATCCCGATTCGAAACGGCTGCAAAAACTGGACCCTTTCCCTGCATGGAATGGCGAGGACTATATAGGGCTGCCACTGCTCATTAAAGTGAAAGGAAAATGCACTACCGACCATATTTCCATGGCCGGGCCGTGGCTTCGCTTCCGCGGTCATCTCGACAATATTTCCGATAACATGCTGATCGGGGCGGTGAACGCTTTCAATAACGAAACCAACGCCGTACTCGATCCCGGTACCATGGGCTATTCCCCCGTGCCGGTACTGGCCAGGAAGTTCAAGGCCGGGGGGGTAGGGTCGGTGGTGGTTGCCGAGGAGAACTACGGGGAAGGGTCGAGCCGTGAGCATGCCGCCATGGAGCCGCGCCATCTGAACGTGAAGGTGATCCTGGTCAAATCGTTTGCCCGGATTCATGAGACCAATCTGAAGAAACAAGGTATGTTGGCGCTCACCTTTGTGAATAAAGAGGATTACGATAAGGTGCAGGAGAGGGACAAGATCAGCGTAAAAGGGCTGAAGGATTTCGCTCCCGGCAGAACCCTGACTGTGGAACTGCTTCATGCCGACGGCACGAAAAATACTTTTGAAGCTGCCCACACTTATAATACACAACAAATAGAGTGGTTCAGAGCAGGAAGTGCCCTGAATGCCATGAATAAATAAATCTTGATCTTCATTTTATACGATTTTCTACGGTATGGTGTATGAAACCCGCGATACTCATGACTCAGGATCTGATAACTTGGATGCCCCTTTCATGTATATAACCCGCCAGGACGGCCGGCTTGCCGTGCCCGGTCATCCGGTCATACCTTATATTGAGGGCGACGGGATAGGCAAAGAAATCACCCCTCATGTACAGAGGATTGTCGACAGGGCTGTCGACAAAACATACCGAGGGAAACGGAAAATTGAGTGGAAAGAGGTGCTTGCAGGCGAAAAAGCTTTCAATGAAGTGGGGAGCTGGCTGCCAAAGGAGACGATGGAGGTGTTCCGCACCTGCCTGGTGGGAATAAAAGGGCCGCTCACCACACCGGTAGGCGAGGGGATACGCTCACTCAATGTGGCGCTGCGCCAGGAATTAGACCTCTATGTATGCCTTCGTCCCGTGCGATGGTTCCGGGGAGTGGCGACACCTTTATTGCATCCTGAAAAGGTGCATGTCACTATTTTCCGCGAGAATACGGAGGATATCTATGCCGGCATAGAGTGGGCTGCCGGCACACCGGAGTTGAAGAAAGTATTGAAATTCCTGCAGGAGGAGATGGGCGTAGGGAAGATCCGGTTTCCGGAGACTACCTCTATCGGCGTCAAGCCTGTCTCTGTGGAGGGAACGGAGAGGTTGGTGCGGGCGGCTATCGAGTATGCCCTGAAGCACGGGCTGCCTTCGGTGACCCTGGTACACAAAGGCAACATCATGAAATTTACCGAAGGCGGTTTCAAGAAATGGGGCTATGCCCTTGCCGAGCGGGAATTTCCCGACCAGACATTTACTGAACATAGTTTTAATAAGATAAAGGCTGAACGGGGCCTCGAAAGAGCGGTGGAAGCTTACAATCTTGCCGTTGAATCGGGAAAGGTTTTTATTAAGGATGTGATTGCCGATGCGTTCCTTCAGAATACTCTCCTTAAACCGGAAGAGTATTCCGTGATCGCAACCCTTAATCTGAACGGCGATTATATTTCCGACCAGCTGGCGGCCATGGTGGGCGGCATCGGTATAGCACCGGGCGCCAATATCAATTACCATACGGGGCATGCCATTTTTGAGGCGACCCACGGAACAGCGCCCGATATTGTAGGAAAAGACAAGGCAAACCCCTGTTCCATGCTGCTCTCGGCTGTAATGATGCTGGAGTATATGGGATGGCAGGAAGCCGGTAACCTGATTACCCATGCACTGGAGACACTCTTTGAAAACGGGTACGGAACTTCCGATCTGGCGCGGTTTATGGAAAACGGCAAACCCTTGTCGACATCCGATTTTTCCCGCAAAGTGATTGAAAATTTATAAAAAGGCTCGCTTTTGTAAACAAAAAGAGGTAAGAGAATGTTAAAAAGACAGGAATACCATTATCTGTCGCCATTTAAGAATAAAAACAAAATATATCACTATGGATAATGAACAATTGAGGAAAACATTGTCGGACTCCGTTGCCTTCACAAGCAATATCGACAAGGAACTTTTTACTAAGATGGGTGTGAAGCGCGGCCTTCGTAATGAAGATCATTCGGGAGTGCTCGCCGGGCTTACCCGTGTAGGAGATGTCGTGGGTTACGAACGCCAGGAGGACGGCACATTGACTCCCATTCCCGGCAAACTCTACTATCGCGGAATGGATGTGGAGGAGTTGGTGAAAGGCATACAGCGGGAAAACCGTTTGGGTTTCGAGGAGACCACTTTTCTACTCCTGTCGGGCAGCCTGCCCAACAGGGAGGAACTGGAGGCCATGAAACGACTGATCGCACAGACCATGCCCCTGAACCATAACGCAACTATGAGCATCCTCTCACTGAAAGGTAAAGACGTCATGAATATTCTGGCAAGGAGTGTGCTGGAGTTGTATATCTACGATGAAACCCCGGATGATATCTCTGCCGATAATCTTGTGAACCAGTCTATTAATCTGATTGCTAAGTTCCCTACTATCATCGCCTATGCTTACCAGGTGCTGCGGCACGATCACGAGGGACGATCGTTACATGTGCGCCTTCCCCATGAAGACTGTTCCGTGGCCGAAAACTTCCTTTTTATGGTGAAAGGGCGGGACAATTATACCGAGCTCGATGTGAAGATTCTCGACCTGGCGCTGATCCTTCATGCGGAACATGGAGGAGGAAATAACTCCACCTTCTCGGTACGGGTCACCAGTTCGACCGAAACGGACACTTATTCTGCCATTGCAGCCGGTATCGGTTCATTGAAAGGGCCTCTCCACGGAGGAGCCAACATCAAGGTGCAGGGTATGCTGGAAGATATGAAGAAAAATGTGAAAGACTGGACGAGCCCGCAGCAGGTGGACGACTATCTGATGAAGATACTGAAAAAAGAGGCGTACGACCGTACCGGACTTATCTATGGGATTGGTCATGCTGTTTACACCGTGAGCGACCCGCGCGCCATATTGTTGAAAGAGATGGCGCGCGACCTGGCCAAAGAGAAAGGACGTGAAGATGAATTCGCCTTTATGGAGTTGATAGAGGAGCGTGCCGTGGAGGTGTTTCTCGGTTTCAAAAAAAGTACGGCCAAAGCCCGGACCTGTATCAATGTCGACTTCTATTCAGGGTTTGTATACGATGCCATCGGATTGCCGTCGGAAGTATTCACACCACTCTTCGCGATGGCCCGTATTGTGGGCTGGTCGGCTCACCGGATCGAGGAGATGAATTTCGCCAGCAAGCGCCTGATCCGTCCCGCATACAAGAATGTGCGTGAAAAACAATCCTTTGTCCCGATGAATCAAAGATAATTGAATGCAAAAAATAAAAGTAAATAATCCTGTCGTTGAGCTGGATGGCGATGAGATGACCCGTATCATCTGGTCGTTCATCAAAGAACAGTTGATCTTACCCTATCTCGACCTGGATATTAAATATTACGACCTCAGTATACAACATCGCGATGCAACGGAGGACCGTGTGACGGTAGAGGCTGCCGAAGCCATCAAAAAATACAATGTAGGGATCAAGTGTGCCACTATCACGCCCGACGAGGCGCGTGTGAAGGAATTCGGACTGAAGCAGATGTGGAAGTCTCCCAACGGAACTATCCGTAATATCGTGGGTGGGACTGTATTCCGGGAACCGATCATCTGCAGCAATATTCCCCGTTATGTACAGGGATGGACCGAGCCGATCGTTATCGGCCGTCATGCCTTTGGAGACCAGTACCGCGCCACCGATAAGGTGATTAAGGGGAAAGGGACGCTTCGCCTTACGTTCACCAATGAAGAGGGTGAAACGCAGAGCTGGGAGGTATACGACTTCAACGGCGACGGTGTGGCCATGGCGATGTACAACACCGACGAATCTATCTACGGATTTGCCCGCTCATCCTTCCAGATGGCGCTGACCAAAAAATACCCGCTCTATATGTCCACCAAGAACACTATCCTGAAAGCCTATGATGGACGCTTCAAGGATATCTTCCAGGAGGTGTATGAGAATGAATTCAAAACCGAATTCCAGAAAGCCGGCATCACTTACGAACACCGGTTGATCGACGATATGGTGGCGTCGGCTATGAAGTGGAGTGGCGGATTTGTGTGGGCATGTAAGAATTATGACGGTGATGTACAGTCAGATACGGTAGCACAGGGATTCGGTTCATTGGGGATGATGTCCTCCGTACTGGTTACGCCCGACGGCCTGACGGTAGAAGCCGAAGCGGCACACGGGACGGTAACACGGCACTACCGTCAGCATCAGCAGGGTAAAGAGACCAGTACCAACCCCATCGCCTCTATCTTCGCATGGACACGCGGACTGGCGCACCGGGGCCGGCTCGATGGTAATCAGCCGCTTATCGACTTCTGTGAGAAGCTGGAACAGGTATGTATAGAGACCGTGGAAGGTGGTAGGATGACCAAAGATCTGGCACTTCTGGTCTATGGAAATGATGCATCACGCGATACGTACCTCACTACGCAGGAGTTCCTGCACGCGTTGAAACGTAATTTAGATGCCAAATTAACTCACTGAGAAGTATCTGAGTATAAATACAGGGGCGGCCAAATGGTCGCCCCTGATGTTGAATAATATATGTTATTACTCTTCCTTTTCCTGTGCTTCGTATGCTTTCAGCAGTTTTTCCTGCACATCGGAAGGTACTAATTCATAGCTCGAGAATTTCATGGAGAAAGAAGCCCTTCCCCCGGAGATCGAACTCAGCGATGTAGAGTAGGAGCTCATCTCTTTCAGGGGCACCTTCGCCTTCAGTTTTTCGAATCCTTTTTCACTTTCCATACCCATGATCATGGCGCGGCGTCCCTGCAGGTCGCTCATCACATCACCCATATATTCACCCGGTACGGAAACTGTTACATCGTAGACAGGTTCGAGGATCTTGGGACCTGCGTTTTTGAAAGCGGTACTGAACGCATTACGTCCTGCGAGCATAAAAGAGATTTCATTGGAATCCACAGGGTGCATCTTTCCGTCATACACGATCACGCGTACGTCGCGAGCATACGATCCGGTAAGGGGGCCCTGCTCCATACGGGCCAGAATCCCCTTCAGGATAGCGGGCAGGAAGCGGGTATCAATAGCTCCACCCACAATACTGTTTACGAATACCAGTTTACCACCCCAATCCAGGTTAATCTCCTGGGTGTCGCGGTTCTGTACTTTGTATTCCTGCCCGTTGAACCGGTAAACTTCCGGCACGGTCATCCCTTCGGTATAAGGCTCTACGATAAGATGCACCTCTCCGAACTGGCCGGCACCACCCGATTGCTTTTTGTGGCGGTAATCGGCACGCGCCGACTTCGTGATGGTTTCGCGGTAAGGAATTTTGGGTTCCAGGAATTCAATCTCGATCTTATCATTGTTTTCCAACCGCCATTTCAATGTCCTCAGGTGAAACTCACCTTGTCCGGAAACGATGATCTGTTTCAACTCCTTGGAGTTTTCCACCAACCAGGTGGGATCTTCCTCTTTCATGCGGGTGAGCGCTTCGCTCAGCTTTTCGGAGTTCGATTCGTTGGCAGCCTTGATCGCCCGGCGGTAACGGGGTTCCGGATAACGGATGAAGTCGAACTTGTTTTCGGTATCTTTTGCGTTGAGTGTATTTCCTGTACGCACGTCTTTCAGTTTTACCGCTGCGCCGATACTGCCGGCCTGTAACTCTTCCGCCTTGTTGCGGATCTGTCCGGCTACGGTATAGAGCTGTACGAGCCGTTCTTTTGAACCGCGGTTAGCGTTGACGAGGTCGTCCCCTTCTTTTACCGAGCCCGACATTACCTTGAAGTAGGAAACTTCGCCGATATGCGGTTCGACGGTTGTTTTAAAGAAAAAGAGGCTGGTGGGAGCTGATGCGTCGGGTTTTACTTCTTCACCTTCGCTGTTGAGCGGTGCAGACACATCGGTGGGAGAGGGAGCCACCATGCTCAGGAAGTTCATGATGCGGTGCACTGCCATATTTTTTTCGGCTGATGCACAGAAAAGCGGAAAGAGATTTCGGCTGATCATTCCCTTGTGGATACCGTCACGCATCTCTTCTTCGGTAAGGGAGCCCTGGTCGAAATATTTCTCCATCAGTCCCTCATCGTTTTCGGCTGCGGCTTCGAGCAATGCCTGATAATACTCGCCTGCTTTCTCCTGTTCACTGTCGGGAATATCCAACACGTCGGGGGCTGTAGCGCCCGGTTTCCATTTGTACAGTTTTTGCTTCAACACATCTATGATTCCGTCGAAAGAACCGCCGCTACCGGTAGGATATTGTACCGGCACTACTTTGTTACCGTATTGTTCTTTCAGGCTTGCAAGGGTATTGTCGTAATCTGCTTTCTCATGGTCCATCTGATTCATCAGGAAAAGAAGCGGCTTATTCAGGTCATCCACATAACGGAGCTGGTTGACGGTACCCACTTCTATCCCGTTGGCGGCATCGATCAGCATCAGCGCCATATCCGTAACATTCAGGGCGGAAACAACTCCTCCCACAAAATCATCCGAGCCGGGACAATCGATAAAATTCATCAGTTTCTCTTTCCACTCATATGAAAAAACAGTAGAGAAGACAGAATATCCATATTCCTTTTCTACGGGAAAATAGTCACTCACGGTATTTTTTCCATCTACCGTACCGCGTCGTTTTATAAGACCACACTCGAAAAGCATGGCTTCTGCGAGAGTGGTCTTACCTGAGCCTTTATTGCCAAGGAGGGCAATATTCCTAATTTCGTTTGTTTTATAAACTTTCATGATTAGAAATTATTATAATTATTAATGTGTCAATATGCGAATGTGTCAATGTGACTAATGTGCTAATATGCAAATTGGTCAATTAAGCAATCGTATGAAAAAAGACTTTGCCGCGGTATAAAAACCGGCAAAGTCATGCTATCCGAAACGAGCATGATAATCATTATTAAAAAATAACATGATTAATGCGAGTTACATACGACACCTTAAAAAAATAATTTTAGTCGTATGAAATAGCGCCGCAATATATAAAAAACGTACGACAATCAGTGATTATGCAACTATGTTATATAACATATCCGGAGATGTTGTGCGCGGTGGGAGTTGTAAAGGAGAGGGTCTATAATAAGGTAAACATTTTTTTCTGCGGTTTGTTTATTTTGCATACGTTTCAGGAGAGTTACCCCACATGAAGAAAGCACGGATTATTTTTAAAAAATTAAAAAATGAAGGATCATTATTACAATCTCCCGGTTGAAGAGGTATTGCAGCAATTTGAAGTTTCATCAGATAAGGGGCTTTCAGACGATGAAGTGAAAGAGCGGCTTACCCGTTATGGCCCTAACCAGCTCGAATCCCGAAAGCAGAAATCGCTCCTCATGATATTCTTTGAACAGTTTAAGAGTATTATGGTGGTTATTCTGCTTGCTGCTGCTATTCTGTCGGGTATGATCGGCGTAATGGAGGGCGAGGGGCTGGTAGAGGCTTTTGTGATCCTTGCCATATTGGTGATTAATGCGGTGATCGGTACGGTACAGGAGAAAAAAGCGCAATCGTCACTGGAAGCGCTCAACAAGATGAGTTCACCCCATTCGAAAGTACTGCGGGGCGGACAGGTAACGGAAATAACATCTACTGAAATTGTTCCTGGCGATGTCGTCGTTTTGGATACCGGCGACATTATCCCTGCCGATCTGCGGCTCATAGAAGCTGTGAACATGAAAGTGCAGGAATCGGCCCTTACCGGTGAATCGGTACCCGTGGAGAAAAGTGATGATCTGCTGGAGACCAAAGAACTTCCTCTGGGGGACCGTAACAACATGGCTTTTTCTACCAGTACCGTGACCTATGGACGCGGAAAAGGGATAGTGGTCGGTACCGGAATGCAGACTGAAGTGGGTAAAATTGCCCATATGCTCCAAAATACTCAGGAAACGGAAACGCCGATGAGTAAACGGCTCGGGCAGCTTGGTAAAGTATTGGGCTATGTGGCGCTGGGTATTTGTGCCTTTATTTTTATTATAGGGATCCTCTATGGTAATAACTGGCTGGAAATGTTGATGATGGCTGTCAGCCTGGCGGTAGCCGCTATTCCCGAAGGATTGCAGATCGTATCTACCATTGTATTGGCCATCGGCGTACAACGTCTTGTGAAGTTGAACGCGATAGTCCGTACGCTTCCTTCGGTGGAGACATTGGGAAGTACCACCGTGATCTGTTCTGATAAAACGGGTACGCTTACGCAGAATAAAATGACAGTGGTGGAGGGATGGGCCGGAGGTAATCGCATCGATTTCCGTAATCCTCCGCTTCCCGGAGAACTCGATAGCGATGAACGGATGTTGCTTGAATCGTCCTTGCTCTGCACCGATGCGCATCTGAAGAGGCTGTCCGGCGTAGAGCATGAAGCTGCCGGGGATCCCACCGAGATTGCCATCGTGGATGCGGCGCTCGCCTTGAAAATGGATAAAAATGAACTTGAAAGCCGTTTCCCTCGTGTAGATGAGGTGCCGTTCGATTCCGAAAGGAAAAGAATGTCGACTATCAACCGCATGGAGAATGGGAAATTCCGTATAAACCTGAAAGGGGGACTGGATGAAGTGCTCGCGGTTTCCACACATATTCTGATGCATGGCGTGGTGCGCTCTGTTACGGAGGAAGACAGGGAAACCATAAAAGAAGAAAATCACCGGATGGCGCAGTCAGCATTGCGCGTGCTGGCCGTAGCATATAAAGATATTGACGCCGTGCCTACTGAGGTGGATGTGGAAACGGTTGAGAAGGATCTTGTTTTCACGGGTCTGCTCGGGATGATCGACCCGGCCCGCCCCGAAGTGGTAGAGGCGGTGAACAAGTGTAGGACGGCCGGCATCCGTCCCGTGATGATCACCGGCGACCATAAGGTGACCGCGGTGGCCATTGCCGGTGAGATAGGGATTTATGGTGAAGGAGACAAAGCCGTTACAGGCTCTGATCTGGAGGAGATGGACGATAAGGTGCTCTATAATGATGTGGATGCCTATTCCGTGTATGCGCGCGTAGCGCCTGAGCATAAGGTGAGGATAGTGAAGGCCTGGCAATCCCACGGAGATATTGTGGCAATGACAGGTGACGGGGTGAATGACGCCCCGGCGCTCAAGCAGGCCGATATCGGCGTGTCGATGGGAGTGGTAGGTACCGAAGTGGCTAAAGAGGCGTCGGACGTGATCCTGACAGACGATAACTTCGCAACCATTGTGAGCGCCGTAGAAGAGGGGCGCCGCATTTATGACAATATACTGAAAGCGATACAATTCCTGCTGTCGGCCAATGTGGGGGAAGTGCTGCTTATCTTTATCGCCTCTATTGCCAATATAGGTAATCCGTTAACACCCATTCTTATATTATGGATCAATCTGGTGACCGATAGTCTGCCTGCACTGGCATTAAGCATGGACCCCGGGGGGCATGATATTATGACGCGCAAACCGCGGGATCCGAAACAAGGGTTTTTTACCAAAGGAATGATCTGGAGAATAGGTTACCAGGGCGCTACGGTCGGTCTGATCTCGCTGGCCGCTTATCTCATCGGCTTTAAGGACGGAGGCCAGCCATTGGGACAAACTATGGCATTTGCCGTACTGGGATTCTCGCAATTACTGCATGTGCGCAACCTGCATTCCAACAAACATTCTTCTTTCCGGACGGGTATATTTAGTAACAAGTCATTGCTCGGTGCGATCTTCTTATCGGGACTCCTATTGCTTACCGTGCTGGTGATACCCGGCGTGACGGACATCTTCGGCGTAACGGCAATGGATGCCACTCACTGGCTATATGTGGGACTCCTCTCGCTGGTCCCCATTGTCGTGGTAGAATTGATAAAACTGATGAAGATCAATCATAGTAAAGACGAATATTAAATCTTTGCAAAGGCTACTTAAATAATCCTTAAATTGCGCAAATTGCAGTTTTTTGTGCAGTAAATCGAATATTTTTCGTATTTTTGAAATCCGAAAATTACACTCTTGTGTTAAATCCGCCCTTATCCTTTCAATTTAGTTTTGCTAGGTTATCGTCTTTCGGGCTAAAAAACAGGTATATATGGAAAATATGAATACGGCGTTAGGCCTTTTAGTGGTGGGAATGGTGACTGTCTTCATCATTCTCTGTCTGGTTGTGGTGATCGGCAATGTGGTGATTCGTCTTACGAACCGTTTTATCCCGGTGACAGGTCCGGCAACAGGTAAATCGGGTAACGGTGGTTCTGCAGGAAAGAAAGCACATACCAAAAAGCTTGCCGCCATCGTGGCTGCCGTAGATGTGGTGACGCAGGGGCAAGGCAGTGTGGAATCCATAGAGAAAAAATAAATCAAAAAAATATATTCATATGAGAAAAGAGATTAAGTTCAGCCTTTTATACAGGGATATGTGGCAATCGTCCGGTAAGTATATTCCTACTGTAAAGCAACTCATGGAGGTCGCTCCCGCGATTGTTGAGATGGGTTGTTTTGCCCGGGTGGAGACGAACGGCGGCGGATTCGAGCAGATCAACCTGCTGTTCGGGGAGAATCCCAACAAAGCCGTGCGCGAATGGACGCAGCCCTTTAATGATGCGGGTATACAGACGCATATGCTGGAGCGGGGACTGAACGGAATACGTATGAGCCCGGTACCGGCTGATGTACGCAGGCTGATGTTCCGGGTGAAGAAAAAACAGGGAACCGATATTGCCCGGTCGTTCGACGGACTGAATGACCCCCGCAACCTTGAGAATTCCATCCAATTTGCCAAAGAGGCGGGGATGATCTCCCAGGCTGCGCTTAGTCTGACGGTATCGCCTATTCATACGGTAGAATACTACACTGAGCTGGCCGATACCCTGATCACGATGGGCGCCGATGAGATCTGTGTCAAAGATATGGCAGGTGTGGGCCGTCCCGCAAGCATCGGCAAGATCATCAAAAATATCAAACAGCGTCATCCCAATATCCTTGTCCAGTACCACGGCCATGCCGGCCCCGGTTTCCAGATGGCCTCCATCCTCGAAGCCGCCTATGCCGGTGCGGAATATATCGATGTGGGCATGGAGCCGCTTTCCTGGGGGACAGGCCATGCCGACCTGCTGGCGGTACAGGCCATGCTCAAGGATGCCGGCTTCAAGGTGCCGGAGATCAATATGAAGGCTTATATGAAAGTGCGTTCACTCACGCAGAAGTATATAGACGATTTCCTCGGATATTATATAAACCCGAAAAACCGACTGAATAACTCGCTGCTGATCGCTCCCGGATTGCCGGGAGGTATGATGGGCAGTCTGATGGCCGACCTGGAAAATAATTTATCTTCCCTTAACAAATGGAAAAATAAGAACGACCAGCCGGAGCTTACCCAGGACGATCTGCTTATCAGGCTGTTCGATGAGGTGACCTATGTGTGGCCCAAGATAGGGTATCCACCGCTGGTAACACCGTTCAGTCAGTATGTCAAGAACCTGGCGCTGATGAATGTGCTGCAACTCGAGAAAGGCAAAGAGCGCTGGTCGATGATTGCCGACAATATCTGGGACATGATCCTGGGTAAGTCGGGTAAGCTCCCCGGCGAACTGGCTCCGGAGATCGTGGCAATGGCGAAGCAGCAGGGCCGTGAGTTCTATACCGGCAATCCGCAGGAACTTTATCCTGATCAACTGGACGAGTTCCGCGCCGAGATGGAGAAAAATAACTGGGATCTGGGGCAGGACGACGAAGAGTTATTCGAGTTGGCTATGCATCCCGAGCAATACAGGGCCTATAAGTCGGGTGAAGCCAAAAAGTCTTTCGAAGCCGATCTGGCCAGGAGAAAAGCGGAAAAAGAAGCATCGGCGGCTCCCGCGTCTGCAAAAGCGGAAGCAGCCAGCGGCAACGGATTCCAACCCAGAACATTAGTCATCAATATTGATGATGAAGAATATATAGTGAATATTTCCTATCCCGAATTGGGAGAAGGAACTTCTCTGCCGCAACCGTCGCAGGCGACTGCTCCGGTGACGCAGCAGCCTGCCGTAAGTGCCGTGTCACCCTCTTCCAACGGGCAGGCAAAAGAGGTGGTTTCACCGCTGGAAGGAAAATTCTTTCTCACCAAAGACTCTTCGGAAACTGCGGTCAAGGTAGGAGATACCGTGAAAGAGGGCGATATTATAGGTTACATCGAGTCGATGAAGACCTATAATGCCGTGGCCGCCGAAGAGAGCGGTAAAGTGACGGAGATCCGCTTTGCCAACGGCGATGCGGTGGACGAAGATGATGTACTCATTAAAATGGTATAAGGCATGAGTGAAATTTTCGCCAGTCTGACCGAAATGACCGGATTCGGTATCCTGGGATGGGATACCGTACTGATGTGGGTGATCGCTTTTGTCTTGTTGTATCTCGGTATCTTTAAACAGTATGAACCGCTTCTGCTCGTTCCCATCGGCTTTGGCGTGCTGTTGGCCAACCTGCCCGGCGCAGGGCTCGGCATAGTGGATAATGCCCTGGTGCAGCATGCCGACGGTAGTTACATGAACCTGCTTGATATTGCCAACGAGCATGGCATTATGAATTTCCTCTATTACGCGCTGATCAAGACCGGTATTTTGCCGCCTATCATCTTTATGGGGGTAGGGGCGCTTACCGATTTCGGGCCGATGCTGCGCAACCTGAAACTCTCTCTGTTCGGCGGAGCGGCGCAGCTCGGTATCTTCTCGGTATTGATTGCCGCCGTTATCATGGGATTTACGCTGCCTGAAGCCGCTTCCCTTGGAATCATCGGGGGCGCCGACGGTCCTACGGCCATCTACACCACCATCAAGCTGGCTCCCCATCTGCTGGGTCCCATTGCTATCGCTGCTTATTCCTATATGGCGCTGGTGCCGGTGATCATCCCTGCAGTGGCTAAGTTGCTGATGACCGAGAAGGAGTTTAAGATCCATATGAAGAAGATGGATAAGCAATATCCGCCCAAACATGATATCAAGCATCTGAAGATCGTGAAGATCATTTTCCCTATTGTGCTGGGACTGGTCGTGGCGGTTTTCGTACCCTCTTCCGCCCCGCTACTCGGCATGCTGCTGTTCGGTAATTTAGTGAAAGAGATCGGTGCCAATACCGGTCGTCTCGCCGAGGCCGCTTCCGGCCCTATCATGAATACGGCCACTATTTTCCTGGGGCTGACCGTAGGCGCTACCATGACAGCTGAAGTATTCCTCTCCGGCCAGACGTTGGGTATTATTGTGGGTGGGTTCCTTGCCTTCGCTGTTTCGGTGGCCGGCGGGATTATGGCCGTGAAAATCACCAATATGTTCTCAAAGAAAAAGATCAATCCCCTTGTGGGCGCCACGGGTTTGAGCGCCGTGCCTATGGCCTCACGCGTAGCCAATGATGTGGCTTTGAAATACGATAAATCGAATCACATCCTGCAGTACTGTATGGCCAGTAACGTATCCGGCGTGATCGGGTCGGCTGTGGCGGCAGGCGTATTGATCTCGTTCTTAGGATGATAAAGAACGGCTAACAGAAATAAGGAACGTTTTCGTTAAGCAATACGGGTAGAAAGCAAACTTGTTTACAGTATGCCGTTGCGAGAAATAGTCTGATTGTAATGAAATTATTATGCGGTGTGCGGCTTACGGGCCGCACACTTCTTGAATGGCCTCCGCGATCAGCGGGACGCCCCGCCGGATAGTTTCTTCATCGGTATTGCAGAACGATACCCGCATAAAATCATTTTTAACCCCATCGGGATCGAAGGTCTTCCCGGTCACGAAAACCACCCCTTTCTCAATCGCTCTTTTCAGTACAGCGGTAGAGTCGCTGCCTTCGGGTAACCGCAGCCAGGTATAGAATCCGCCGCGCGGCTTTTCGAAAGTCACATACGCCGGCAGGAACGCCTCCAGCGCCCCGATCATGGCCAGTCCGCGCTTTTTGTACTCTTTCCTTATATTTGCCGTATAATCGTATATTTCTTCCCGCCGGATAAATTTATCGGCGATCATTTGCGAAATGCTGGGCGAACAGGCGTCGATCGATTGTTTGATCAACTCGCATTTCCGGTAGATCCCGTCCGGCACCAGCATCCATCCCAGACGCAATCCCGGTCCCAGTATCTTGGAGAACGATCCGGTATAGCAGACATCGATTCCCTCCGGATCTGCCGCTTTCATCAGTTGCATTTCCTGTATATCTTCTTCATAGAAATAGAGTTCGCTGTAGGCGTCATCCTCGATCACGGGGATTTCCCGGCCTTTCAGCAGGTTCGTCATCTCTTGCTTCACCTTCCGAGAGTAGATGATCCCGGCGGGATTATGAAAATTGGGCGTATAGTAAAGGAATTTTGGCGCGGGTAAGGTAGTCTCGAGCCTCCTTTTGAGTTGTTCGATATCCATCCCGTCCCCGTTCAGCGGGACGGAAATCAGGTTCGCCTGGCAGGAGCGGAAAGCAGAAAGCGCTCCGATAAAGCCGGGGGTCTCCACCAAAACCGGATCTCCGGGATCAATAAACGCCTTTGCCAAGATGTAAATGGCCTGCAACGATCCCGTAGTGATCATCAGCCGGTTGCTTTTTACCGGCAATCCCTTCTTTTCGAGATAGTCCGACAGCGATTCCAATAGCGAGGGTAATCCCGTGGTTGGTCCGTACTGTAAGGCTATTTGCTTCTCCTTTTCGGTAAGCGATTGATAGATCCGGTCGATGGTCTCGAGCGGGAATAACTCATTTCCCGGCATACCGCCGGCAAAAGAGATCATATCGGGAGCCGTCGCGAGGCTCATCAGGTCACGTATCTCCGAAGAGCGAAGATCTGTCACACTATTTGCAAATCGGGGCATAGTTGATTTAATGTGCTAATATGAATAATGTGCCAATGAGACTAATGAGAGACTGGAGAGACGAGGAGACGGGGGAGTTTTTAATCCCAAATCCGACATTCCAAACCCCAAGTCTCGTGTCTTGGCTCTTGAATCTTTAAATTTTGGAATCTTTAAATCTGAAATCTTGAATCTTGAATCTTGAATCTGAAATCTGATCAAAGCTGGTAAATATCGGATTGGGACAGCAGTCTTACCCCTCTCTTTTCCAGCACTTCCGTTACTCCGGGTATATCGGGGGTCCGGATTACGGCCAGCGCCACATCCCTGTTTGAGAAAGCATACATATAATCCACATTGATATTCTCCTCAGTCAGTATTTTCAGGATCCGGTACAGAGCGCCCGGTTCATCGGGTATGTTCACGCAAGCCACATCGGTCAGTCCGATCGAGAACCCTGCTTCTTCCAGCACTTCCTTTGCCAGTCCGGGTCTTCCCACCACCATGCGCACAATGCCGTAGTCCGTTGTCTCGGCCAGATTGAGCGCGGTAATATTCACATCATGTTCGGCCAGAATGCGGGTCAGGCCGGTAAGCCGTCCCGATCGGTCTTCCAGAAAAACGGATAATTGTTGAATATGCATCCTGTTTGTTGTTTTTGATGATTTCTTTTTGCCTTTCAGAAATAGAAAAGGATCATTTCCTGTGATCGATGATCCGCTTTGCTTTTCCTTCGGAGCGTTCTATGCTGTTGGGCTCCACCAGCCTGATAACCGCGCTGATGCCCAGCATACTTTTGATATTGTGCTCGATACGCCGCCTGATCCCTTCCAGTTCACGGATGCTGTCCGACCAGTTCTTTTCATCGATCTCCACCAGGACCTCCAGCGTATCGAGATTATTTTCCCTGCGGATGATCAACTGGTAGTGCGGGGAGGTTTCCGACATCTCCATCAGTACCGATTCCACTTGAGATGGAAAAACGTTCACCCCGCGGATGATCAACATGTCGTCGGTACGTCCCAGACATTTCTCCATGCGTACCAGCGTCCGCCCGCAGTCGCATTTCTCCCGGTGCAGCCGTGTGAGGTCGCGTGTCCGGTAGCGCAGCAGCGGCATTGCCTCCTTACTCACCGTGGTGAATACCAGTTCTCCCATTTCCCCGTCCGGCAGCACCTCCAGTGTTTCGGGATGGATGATCTCCGGGATAAAATGATCCTCGAAGACATGGTTTCCGCATTGGCACTCGCACTCCATGGAGACGCCCGGTCCGATCACTTCGCTCAGCCCGTAAATATCGTATGCCTTGATATGCAGCAGTTTTTCTATCTCCCTGCGCAACTCATTCGACCACGGTTCCGCACCAAAGACGCCTGCCCGCAGTTTAACATCCTCCGGCGAGATCCCTTCTTTCAGGATACTCTCGCCCAAATGTGCCGCGTACGACGGCGTACAGGCCAGGATAGTGGCATTGAAGTCGGTCATGAACTGCAATTGCTTCCTGGTATTGCCGCTTGATATCGGAATAACGGTCGCCCCCACTTTTTCCGCGCCGTAGTGCAGCCCCAGTCCCCCCGTGAAGGGGCCGTAGCCGTAGGCTATCTGGATGGTATCTCCGCAGGGGATGCCCGCCATGGTGAGGCTGCGCGCCACCACTTCCGCCCAGATGTCGATATCCTGTTGGGTATAACCCACTACCGTCGGCTTTCCTGTGGTTCCGCTCGACGCGTGGATCCGTACCACGTCATTCTGAGGAACGGTAAAAAGCCCGAAGGGGTAGTTCTCCCTCAGGTCGGTTTTGGTGGTGAACGGAAGCGTTTTCAGCTGATCCACGCTCCGTATATCGCCCGGTTCAATTCCTCTCTTTTTCATCTGTGCCCTGTAGAACGGCACGTGGTCGTACATCCGTTGTATCATGGCGGAGAGTTGCCTGCTTTGCAGCGCGTGCATTTGTTCTCTTTCCGCACACTCTCTTGCGGGGTTCCAGATCATCTTATTCCGATGCATATTCTTTTCCAAGCCTGAACGCTTTTATGTTCATAGTAACTATTTCTTCTCCCTTTCTCTCGAAAAACATTCTGATCGCCTTTTCCAGTTCCTTTTCCTCTATCCCCAGGTAAGGAGAAGCGGCTCCGAGCATAACCACATTGAAAGTCTTCGGACTTCCCGCCTTTTTGGCTAGCGATCCTGCCTCTACCGGCACGTGTGCGGCTGATTCCCTGACCGTAGCCATCAGTTTTTCCTCATCCGGATAGCCGGGGATATTCCTGTAGGGTTCGGTGGCGGTAATGATAATACCCGTGGGTGAGAGGAAAGGGAGGTAACGGAGCGCCTCCATGGGTTCGATCGACAGGATCAGGTCGGCCCTGCCCAGGGGGATCAGATCCGAAAAGATATCCTCCGACGAGATACGCAGGTGCGACTCCACCGCACCGCCGCGCTGGCTCATACCGTGAACCTCGGCCTGTTTCACGTTCAGCCCCAGATTCATTGCCGCCAGGTCGATGATCGATGCGATGGTAAGTATCCCCTGTCCCCCGACACCTGCAATGATAATGTTCTTATGCATGTTTTTCGCTTTTCACTTTTCGTTTTTCACTTTTCTTCGCAGTCTGCACACATTCCCGTTGCGCGATGATGACGGAAACACCCTGATAGTCGAGTTCCTCTTTCAGTATTTTCACGTTGTCATCGAGGTTCTTTTTCAGCGGTACGATCAACCGGATATGTTCTTCCTCCACGCCGATCCCCTTGCATATACCGTAAAAGCGCTCTGTTCCCGCCGAATCCTGTCCTCCCGTCATTGCCGTAGTGCCGTTATCGGATATGATGACGGTCATGGCAGACCGGTCGTTCACCGCATCGAGCAGTCCCGTCATTCCCGAATGGGTGAAGGTGGAATCCCCGATCACGCATAGGGCAGGGCGCATACCCGCGTCGGCAGCCCCTTTTGCCATGGTGATGGATGCACCCATATCCACGCAGGTACTGATGGTACCGTAGGGGGGCAGCGCCCCCAGGGTGTAGCACCCGATATCACCGAAAACAGGACGCTCCGGATAATCTTCCATTACCCGGTTAACGGCGTCGAACAGGTCCCTGTGGCTGCAACCCTTGCATAACATGGGCGGTCGTCCCGTCACGATCCCGGGGACGGTCCTTATGTTGCCTGTGTCCGTCTGCAGCGCTTTGGCCAGTAGGTGGGGGGAGAGTTCTCCAGTCCGGGGCAGTGTGCCATCCAGGCGTCCCCTGAATTTCCCGTTTCCGAAATACCCTTTCAGCAGTTCTTCGTAAACTGGGTATCCTTCTTCCGCAATAAGAACGGAGGAATATCTCTCTGCGAATTCTTTTATTTTTTCTTGAGGTAATGGATATTGCGATATTTTAAGCACCGGGATGTGGAGCCGGTAAGACTTGATCACTTCCATGGCGTAATTGTAAGCAATACCGAAAGCGATAACCGCCATGGGGCCTTCTCCTTCCGTTACCCTGTTAAAATCCGATGATTCGGAGGAGGCTGTCAGTTCCTGCTGTTTTTCAAGCAGGTGTTGATAGTTTTTCCGGGCATTCGCAGGCAGGAGGATCCATTTCCCCTTATCTGCGGAAGGGTATAATGCGTTTTGTTCCCGTGGTTCTCTGCGCACGACTGCCGCACGGGAGTGGGAAAGCCGTGTAGGGATACGCAACATCACCGGTAATTCTGTTCTTTCCGACAGGTCGAATCCGTAGCGTACCATATCATAGGCCTCTTGTTGATTGGCAGGTTCCAGTACCGGGATCATGGCGAATTTGGCATATACGCGGCTGTCCTGTTCGTTTTGCGATGAGTGCATCGAAGGGTCGTCCGCTACCGCTATTACCAGTCCTCCGTGCACACCGGTAACGGCTGCGTTCATGAATGCATCGGCAGCCACGTTCAGTCCTACATGCTTCATGCAGGTCAGGCTTCGTTTTCCCGCAAACGACATACCCAGTGCGGCTTCGAAAGCCGTTTTTTCGTTCGCCGCCCATGCCGATCGGACTTGCGCCCCGTTCGCCGGTACCGATTGTTGTATAAATTCCGTAATTTCCGTGGAAGGAGTGCCCGGATAAGCGTACACCCCCGATATTCCGGCATCCAGCGCTGCCTGCGCAATGGCTTCGGCACCCAGTAATAGTTGTTTGTACATATCTTTTCAGTCTGGTTTTTGCAGATTGCAAATTATACAAAAACCTTCCTCAATAGTGTGTTTTTATTCAAAAATCAAAGATTCAGGTTGCAAATGTACAAAAAATAAACCTTTAAAATTTTAAATACTCAAAATTAGAATGTTTCTAAATCATTTTTATCAGAGAAGGCTAACAAGGTTCAGGATCAGTGACTGTATTTTGTATTTTCCGGAGAGGTAGTTTTTCCTTTTCGTCTGCTCGTTACTTTGTTCTTAAATGGCTATTCCGTACGAAAATAATCGATTAGGCTAAGATAAACGAGGAAAAGACGGTATTTATATTTTGGAAAAAGCACAAAAAAGCGAACCTTTTCGGGCTCGCTTTTTATCCTATGTTTGTGTTTATTTATTGTTCTGTGCCTGGGTTGCCTCCTCTTTCGGGGCGTTCGGGGCGGGGGAGCAATACTTTGCGGGACAGTTTGAATTTCCCGGTTCTCGGGTCGATATCCATCAGTTTCACCTGAATCTTATCGCCCTCCTTGATGCCGGCATCTTCCACTTTCTCCAACCGTTTCCATTCGATCTCAGAGATGTGAAGGAGTCCGTCTTTTCCGGGAAGGAATTCGCAGAAAAGGCCGTAAGGCATTACCGAACGGACGGTAGCTTCATATACTTCGCCGATTTCCGGAATAGCCACGATGCCCTTGATCTTCGCCATGGCGGCATCGATAGAAGCCTTATTGTTGGCAGATATTTCCACGCGTCCCTTGTTGTCGATTTCCTCGATAGTGATGACGGTACCCGTTTCTTCCTGCATTCCCTGAATGATTTTCCCACCCGGGCCGATGACGGCGCCGATAAAATCTTTCGGGATTTCGATCACTTCGATCCGCGGAGCATGCGGCTTCAAGTCCGCACGGGGCTCGGAGAGAGTCTCCATCATTTTCCCCATAATATGTTCGCGGCCTGCTTTGGCCTGTGCCAGAGCTTTCTCGAGGATCTCGTAGGAGAGTCCGTCCACTTTGATGTCCATTTGTGTGGCGGTGATCCCGTCCTTAGTACCGCACACTTTGAAGTCCATATCGCCCAGGTGGTCTTCGTCACCCAAGATGTCGGAAAGGACGGCAAAATTCTGTCCCTTGTTTTCCGAGATCAGTCCCATGGCGATGCCGCTCACCGGTTTTTTGATATTCACTCCGGCATCCATCAGCGCCAGGGTACCTGCGCAGACAGTCGCCATAGAGGAGGATCCGTTCGATTCCAGGATATCCGAAACCACACGTACCACATAGGGATAACCCTGGGGGATCATCCGTTTGAGGGCGCGGTTTGCCAGGTTGCCGTGTCCTATCTCACGGCGGCCGGTAGCGCGTTGCGGGCGGGCTTCGCCGGTAGAGAAAGGCGGGAAGTTGTAGTGCAGCAGGAAGCGGTCGGTACCGTGAAACAGTACATCGTCCACAATCTTCTCATCTAATTTGGTACCCAGCGTGACGGTGGTCAGCGATTGTGTTTCACCACGAGTGAATAATGCCGAACCGTGGGGACCCGGAACAAAATCCACTTCGCTCCAGATAGGGCGTATTTCCGTGGAACTGCGGCCGTCAAGCCGTTTTCCTTCATCAAGAATACAGCGGCGCATCGCTTCTTTCTCTACCGCGTGGTAGTAGCGGGAGACCAATAACTTTTTCTCGTCCCTTTCTTCTTCGGGGATCGACTCCAGAAATTCTTTCAGGATCGCCTCGAAGGCCTCTATACGTTCATGTTTATTGGGGTTTTGTGAGGAAGCTATCTCATAGGCACGCTGATAACATGTGTCCCACACCTGTTTGCGGAGTTCTTCGTCGTTCTCTTCGTGGCTGTAGGTGCGTTTTACCGTTTTGCCTGCCATTTCGGTCAGTTCCATCTGTGCGCGGCAATGCTTTTTAATCTCTTCGTGGGCAAATTTGATGGCATCGAGCATTTCCGTTTCGGATACTTCATTCATCTCGCCTTCCACCATCATGATATTGTCGATAGTAGCGCCCACCATGATATCGATATCGGCCTGGAATAATTGCTTGAATGTAGGATTGATAACGAACTGTCCGTTAATACGTGCCACCCGTACTTCTGAGATGGGACCGTTGAAAGGTATGTCTGAGACGGCCAGCGCTGCGGAAGCAGCCAATCCTGCCAATGCGTCGGGCATGTCTTCGCCGTTGGAGGAGTAAAGGATGACATTTACAAAAACATCAGCATGGTAATCGTCGGGAAAGAGGGGACGCAGTGCACGGTCGATTAACCGGCTGGTCAGTACCTCCGAATCGGAAGGTCTTCCTTCGCGTTTCAAAAATCCTCCCGGAAAGCGCCCGGATGAGGCAAATTTTTCTCTGTATTCAACCTGTAACGGCATAAAATCGGTTCCCGGGGTTGCATCTTTGGCGGCGCAAACGGTGGCCAGCAGCATGGTGTCACCCATACGGAGGGTGACGGAGCCATCGGCCTGTTTCGCCAGTTTCCCCGTCTCCAGCGTAATCGTGCGTCCGTCTGACAGCTCGATCCGCTTTACAATTGGATTGGTCATAAATGATAAGTTATTATTTTCTTTGCATAAAATCCCCCAAAGATACATAAAGTTTTGGTTTCATGATGCATCCGGAACGATAAAATATGAAAATGTGAGCGTCCGATAATTTTACGATATGTTATTGACTGACTGTAAGGGGCCGCCCTGATAAAAAAACAGGAACGCCCCGTCAGGGGTGTTTCTTCACAGCTTCGGCCCTTTTCAGTGAAAGTTCAAGGTTATTGAATTGTTAAATATTTTATTTAAACTATATGTTTGTGGATGATAAAAAATTCTGTTTATGGCGATCAGCTGATAATCCCTTTCCTATGGAGCTCCAAAAAAATAAGGTATTCTTTAAAGGTCCGGCTGTTTTTACCTTGTGCAATACGATATGCTCTCCACCCGGTCGTACCGTATTTCTTTGCCAGTTGCTTATAGAATGTCCGGTTCTCACAAAGAAGATAGTGGAAGTAAGCTTTACACATTGAAGTCAATCAATTAGGGCTTGTTAAATAAATTTTTATCAGGTTGAAATGAATGATCATGGCATGATTCCATGATAAACTGGTCTTGCACTTCCTTATATTAACCGGTATTAACCGGTAGAAAACAACTAAGTTTACTTGAATATGCCGTTTCAGGAACTTTTTCGATCAGCGAGGACAGAGATAAAACTTGTTTTGCCTATGTCGAGCACAGAAAAAGCCTGAAAGAAAATACTTGACTTTAATAGACCTCGTATTGATTAAAGAATAAGATGACAGATGATCAGAGATCTAACATCTTATTCGATATCAACTTTAATGAGAATTTAAAAAAAGCGGGAGAAAACTCCTTTGTTTTCTTCCCGCTTTTTTTTGATTAACTATTGTTAGTTAATGGCCATATTGAATTCTTTCGGTATGATGAATGTATAGTCATGTCCGAAATTATCTTTCAATGTCACCTGGAGTTTAGTAGCTACAGGTACCGCCGGAGGACTGGTAATTACAGGAGCGAACGAAACATCGGTTCCGGTAAGTGTCGGAACAAAGTATTCATTCACCTTGTCATAAGCGGGCGCTCCGGTCAATACTTTCACATCAATAACATTGAAGGTTCTGCCGTCTTGCAGTGCAGGAGTATTGGTCAAATCAACGCGTGCTCCAACAGGTGGTAAGGCAGTGATATTTGAAATACTATAGGCTGCTACTGCTTCTGCATATTTCAGTGCAGGAGTATTTGCCTGGTTAGTACCTTTGTACTGCCACTCTTTCAGGTCTTGTACATAAGAACGGAATTCAGCTTTAATCGGTGTGGACGGTGCCCAGTAAACCCGATGGTTTGCGCTTCCATTATACAATACATAACCGAAGTCTTTCGCCAGTCTCAAGTCATAGATCTTTCCGTGGCCCGGTGCGGGTGCAGGCAGGTAAGGCACGCCAATTTCTGCCACAGGTACGGTACCATTGGTATTGGAAGTATTCCATGTCGGTCTAGAAGCTACAGGATGGGTAGTAGTGTTTTCTACAAGATATCCGGCTCCGTCAGTACCGATACCGTTCAATGCGTTGGCAAGATTATACTCTCTTGTTCCCGGTAACGGATAAGCATAAATTACCGCCTGTCCGTTCACATCGTGGTGAATGCTGGTCTTATATCCGATGCCAGTTCCGTCGAAGGTAGGCATTACTTTCGTCAGGGTTACGTTGGTTGTGCTGAACGGTACTCCGAAGCTATTGTTCAACGTAAGCGTACCGGTGTAAGTTACACCTTCCTGAAGATCAGATGGTTTTACGTTTATGATCTGAAGTTTCTTGGTATCAGCCCATGTAGCTGCCGGATTGTTACTGGCATCTAATCTTATGAGATTAGTCAGATCCAATACAACACTATGTCCGATCGTCATACTGAATGTAGCGCTTCCTACGCTAGCCAGATTTACACCCGGGGCAAATGTGAGGATATTGGAAGGAACAGTAGTCGCTGCGGTCGGAACCGGAGCTGTAATTGTCTGGGTAAAGTTGAGACCTGAAGAAGCTACATCACCTACATATACGTAGAAGGACTTACCGTCGGGGTCAACCAGTGTACCGTCATAGTTCACAGCCATCACGCGGAAACCGATAATATCTCCGTTTGCCGAACCAGAATTAATCTGCAGGTTGGCCACTTCGCTCGCTTTATAAACCTTTTCCAGGCCATCGATATCGTAGCTGTTCCATGCATTTAATTCAGAAGGAGAACTTTCAACAGCCCATGCCCTGTCTAATACAATATAGTAAGCAAAAACATCATCGGCGTTATCTAATTTTAGGTTGAAAGTTTTACCAATTTCAGCGCCGAAGAAATTCTGTGCTCTCCTGTCGTCTGCAGGGTCAGCATTTTTAGTCTCTGCTGTATTCCATACACCTGTAGCCCATTTTTGATCAGCCGGTGCAGTGATTCCTGTTTCGCTGGTCAGATAACGGTTCTTGATGGTGGTGTGCGATCTATAAGCGGTTGCCGGTTCAGTTCCTTTCTTCACCGAGAAGATCAGATCATCAGGTGCATCCTGGCTATTATAAATAGGCGTCTTGGTTGAAGCTTGAATCCTGACACCAAAATCAGATATCACAAAGCGTTCTGCAGGCGTTTCACTTACATCCACACTGTTTTCGATGGCAATTGCAAACAAGAACTGTCCACTTACATCAGCAACCAAGGGGTTCAGTCCGACTACATTTGCTTCGGCAGGCATCTGGAATGTTACGTTCCAAAGACCGGTCACTGAAGGCGCAGCGCGCAAAGCGGTAGAACGTTCAGCTTTTACGGCTTTCACAAAATTGTTTACCAGATTGTTACCGTCACGTCTGATCAGATAGATCTTGTCTAACATTTTACTTATATCAGCAGTAGCGGGGCTTACTTTGATTTCAATAGTCTGCTCTGCATAGAGTATCCGTTGACCATTGGTGAAAGCAATGGCACCTTCAAACCCCTGTCCGAATGCCCAGGTCTTTCTTGCCGGGGCAGTAGAGAAGTTCAGGGAGCGGTTTCTGGCCCAAATATCGTCATTTTCATAATCCAAAGAGATCTTGGTGATCATTTCGTTGATTTTAGCAAAGCTGAAAGTGATCGAAGTAACACCATTTCCTAATTTTACATTCGAAAGAGTAATGGATCCTGTTTCTTCATTCACAACGGCTGTGATTATGCCGGGGAGCAACCACTGTTCGTCGGTCTTTGTTTTAACGTCACCATCAACCTTATACCAGTAGCCGTCGGAATTAGGCTCATAATAAATACCGTCTTTTCCTGCGGGGCCAGTCGGACCAGCGGGACCTTGTTCTCCAGCATCACCTTTTTCGCCTTTCCATGTATATTCAGATTTCACACCGTCAATATACCAGAAACCGTCAGGATTAGCGGTAACAACAGATCCGGGTTGACCTGCGGTGCCTGTATCTCCCTTGTCTCCCTTGTCTCCTTTATCTCCCTTGTCTCCTTTATCTCCCTTGTCACCTTTATCGCCTTTCGCACCGTCAACACCGTCAACACCATTTTTCAGGTCGTACGTTTGACCGTTACTCAAAGTAACTTTCAAACCGGTAGCTGTGCTCTCAACTTGAGTGATAACGGCGCCCCCATCCACTTTGCTTTTCAAGTCGTTCAAAGTGGAACTGAGACCTGCAATCTTTTCCTCGAGATTGCTGATGTCATCATCATAATCTTTACACGATGTAACTGTGACGAATGCCGCAATCACCGCGAAGATAAAAAACTTAAATAAATAACTTTTTTTCATACACTAAAAATTTAATAATAAAAATGGATTAAAATATTACACAATTGGTGTTCTTATATTTTTACAATTTAAAAACTGATTTTCTTTTCTCCTTTTTCTGAAGGAATAACTCTGTCAGCGAAGGGCGGCGCAGATTCAACGATGGGCTGTTACTGAACAGGCCGGTTATCGAATCCTCTTTTTGATATCCTGTTTTTATTCCTTTTTTCTTCAGTACCGAAAAAGAGGTGTAATTTGGTATATAGGATATCTCTACCATTCCAAGCTCAATCATATCGTCCGTATTGGCAAAATCCAGGCATACTTTCAGCAGGATACTGTCATTTACCACTACCCGACAGACCGTATTGATGACGTCGGTAACCGGAGTTGTCTTCTCAATGATCTCATTATGCACTACCGTGGCAGATACCGGTTCACGCTGTTCTACCAGACGGATAAGTGTGATACGACTTTGCAATCCGGTGCGGTGATAGGCTATTTTTATATCGGTAATCAGGCTGCCCCGGGTAACAGGCAACATCATATAGATCCATTTGGAATCTCCCGGCTCACTCACCTGTACCTGTAATCCCGGATGGAATACATAAGGATAGTCGATTCTGATGCTCGGATCGCCTGTCACAAAACCTAATGCATGAAGCATTAGTGATTGCCTTTTGGATAAAAGTTTTCTGGAAATATGTCCGTAATTGTTATCCATCGGTTGTATTATTCCATTTATTTTCCGGTATAGTACAAAATGTGATTTGCTGCCGGGGTATTATTCTACTTTTTCAAAGTGTATCTTTAACAATGTTTTTTTTAACTCAGGTGAAGGGGTAAATACTACTTTCATATTTCTTATGTTGTCGGAAGTGAATTCTTCCGGGTCTTTTACTCCTTCACTCGAGAGGGAGAGGCGCAACGTGCCAAAATTGTTCAGATTCACACTATACCCCTCAATCAAATAGCGGGGAATTTCATCGACCATGTTCTCGATCACATTCATCACTGCGCCACGCGCTAGAAATGACTTGCCGGCAATTCCCTTACTCAGTTGATAATGGTTTATCGTACCTGCTTTTACAGGGCTGGCATACCATTTCCGTTCTGTTTCGCGCTCAAGCGGATTGGCTTTTTGAATTAGTTTATACTTCATAGACCGTTATTTTATTATTTTTTTGATATGATTTTTACCGCGTAAGAGGAGACATGGAAATTAATATTGTGAGTTTGCTCTAAAAGATTGAATGTGACCTCTGTTTAGTTGTTGGTTTCATTTTTGTTTACGCTTGGAGCAATTTTTTTGCCCGTTTGCCGATAATCTTCCGACCGTTTGCCGGTTTTTTTCGCTTTTCTGTTTTTACCGGTTCCGAACGTTTGGAAATATCGGGACGTCCCTTTGAACTGGTATTTATTTTGATGACAAACTTACGCTTTTCCCTAACCCCCGGTTAGGATTTATTTCGTTAAATTTAGCATAAAACAGGCTTTAACATTTATACCGGTTAGGATTATTTGCGCATTGATTGAAGTTAAATTATTGAAAAATAGCGGGATGGATATGCTACTTTATTCTTATGCGGAATTTTTTTCAGGTTAAAGAAAACCCTTTTGCCTGTTTTTGATGATATATTTATAAGGCTTGCCGGTATCTTAATTTTGGGGTAAACGTTTGAATTGAGTAGGGGTAATTCCGGTATGTTTTTTAAATATCCGGGAGAAATAATTCACATCGTAGATGCCGCATTCGGCTGCTACTTCGCCGATGGTCTTGTTATATGTGGTAAAGATCTTTTTCGCATGCCGGAGCTTCACCTGCAGAATATAAGTGGAGGAGGGATACCCCGTGATGGCGTTCAGTTTTTTATTCAGTTGAGACACACTGATAGCCAGCTCCTGAGCCAGCTTTCCGGGAGTGAAGTCGGGATTTTTTATTTCACGGTAGATAATATCGGTGACATGACGCAGGAAGTCTGTATTCATATTGTTATCACCCGATTCCGCTTTTTCTTCTTTCAGTACGGTCCTGTAGTATTTCTCTTTCAGAAGCTGGCGTGTCTCCAGCAGATTCTCCACGCGTATCTGCAGTTCTTCTGCGTAAAAGGGTTTGCGGATATAACAGTCGGCCCCGCTCCTTAAACCCTCGATCAGATCCGTTTCCTTGTTTTTTGCGGAAATAATGATTACAGGGATATGGTTGAGCAGCGGCGATCCCTTTATCTCCCTGCATAATTCAATACCGTTTTTTTTCGGCATGACCGCATCGGTGATCACGATGTCCGGAATTTGTTTATTAGCCATATCCCATGCTTTCTCCCCGTTGGAGGCATATATGATATTGTATTGTTCCTGAGGGAACATGGAACGGATATAAAGGGCGATGTCTTTATTGTCTTCGACTAATAAGATGGTGTTACGGAGATCGTCTTCATCAGTTTCGGAAGAAATAAACCTTTTGGTTTCCTCCTGGGTTGGAGTTTCCGCTACGGGATACGGAATATTCTTTTCGGGCTTCCAGAATGAATAAAGCTGTTTTTCACTTTTCCGCACAGGTAACTCGACCGTAAACGTAGATCCTTTTTCCACTTCGCTTTCCACCCGGACAGTACCGCCCAGGGCTTCCGTGAGCTGTTTGACGAGCGTAAGCCCTATCCCACTGCCGGCAGGGGTTTCCATTCCCGCATGCGGGCTCTTGTAAAACAGGTCGAAGATATGGGGAAGCATCTCCTTGCCGATCCCTTTTCCATGATCGATCACTTTGATGATCATCTTTTGCCGGGTTTTTGTGTCCCTTTCCAGGATAAGGTTGATACGGGTACCTTCGTCGCTGTAATTGATGGCGTTGGCAAGAAGGTTGTACAGGATCTTTTGAAGATAATCGGGTACGAAATCGGTTTCAATCTCCGTTTCACTACTGAAAAAGAACAACTCGATTTCCTTCTGCTTTGCATAAATACGGAAGGTTTCCGATATCATCTCCACAAAAGTGACTATATTGCCGGTTTTCCATTCCACGGTTTTGTCGGACGTTTGTAGATTGGCAATATCGAGCAGCTGGTTCACCAGATCGGAGAGGCTCCTTCCCTGCCGTTCAATCGCGTTGAGATAAGTGGATAAATTGCCGTTGGACAGGTTCTTTTGGTCCTTGAGTTGCTTGCTTAACCCAAGGATGACGGTGAGCGGGGTGCGGAGTTCATGGGTGATCTTGGCGAAGATATCACTGAGGAGCCGTTCTTCCTGTTGCTGCATGCGATTGTTTTTCATCCGCTCGAAGAGGGAGAATAATAGGGTCAGTAAGGCGAATACGAACAGGATCGCTCCGATATATATGCTTGTTCTTCCGGAATAAACATCGGGGAGCTGTATGTTCAACACTGGCAGAAAAACGGCTTCGGCGGATATACCGGACGGAAGGAGGTTGTCCGGCGATAAATTGCATGGATGCAGGTAAAATAGCTCCATAGGATGTAAATTGATAAGGTATTCTTTTACTTGAAGCAAGAGAATAAGAGTTTCCACAATGTTTGAATTTTGTTTTATACGTACCTCTATATTGGGTTTGCAATATAATGCTTTTTTTTCCTAATATGCCGGCATTTTTTTATGTTGAAAATTCCCCATAAACGCTGATAGGTCGAAGACTGATTTTTTATTTATCTTTAACAATATATTTTTTTCATAATGGAATATCATGAACTCCACAATTAGCATTTTTTTAAGTTTGCCCTATCTTGGTTAATCTATGAGATGCGAAGACGGATTTACTGATCTGTGCGGAGTCCGGCTGAAGTGTCGGGAATGTGGAATAATTATTCGAATCGTATCGGTTTCAAAAGAAAATCATGTAAATTTGCGAAGGAATGAAGATTTGCAGATGTGTTGATGTGTTGTTTAATCTCCTTCGATCTCCTTCAATCTCATTCGATCTAAAAAATAAAGATAAATAAATATGAAATTATTGGGAAGATTGTGGCCGGTCTTGCTGGCCGGTACGGTGCTTTTTTCCTGTAAACAGGGGGAGACTTTTAAAGTGGAGGGAAATATCGGCTCTGCGGAGGGAGATACATTGTATCTGGAACATCGCGGCCTGGCGGGTGTCAGAGCACTCGATTCCACGGTATTGAAAAACGAGGGATCGTTTGCCTTCAGGCAGCCAGCCCCCGAAAACCCCGAGTTCTACCAGTTGCGTATCGGGGACCGGATCGCCGTCTTCGCGGTGGATTCGACGGAAACTCTCCGTGTCAGCGCCGATGCCCCGGACTTGTACTATTCGTTTACGGTAGAAAATTCGCCCGCCAATGACCAGATAAAAGAGGTGGATGCCCTTACCCGTTTGGCCGCCCGTGAGATCACCAACCTCGAAGACCGGCATAAGGCCGGATCAATCGACGACATGACGTTCATCGCACAACTGGATACCGCATTGCAGAAATATAAAACGGCGGTATCGCGGCTGGTGCTGGGAAATCCCTCGGGTGCGGCAGCCTATTATGCCATCTTCCAGAAAATAAACGATTATCTGATCTTCGATCCCTACAACAGGCAGGATTATGCTATGTTCGGCGCGGTGGCTACTTCATGGAATCGATATTATCCCGGTACCGAAAGGACGAAACATCTGTATGAATTTACCATGAACGCGCTGAGAACACGGAGACAGCAGGAACAGCAGGCAAAACTGTTCGAGAACATCCCGGTGAAAGAGGGAACGGGTTTACCCGATATTGTCCTGTCTGAAGTGGATGGACGGAAAGTGGCGTTATCATCCCTGAACGGGAAGGTGGTACTGCTCGATTTTGTAGTGTACGGTGCCGATTTTTCACCCAAACACAATATGGAGCTGAACAGCCTCTATGCACGATACCATTCACGGGGCTTTGAAATATATCAGATCTCGTTCGACTCGGATGAGCATTTCTGGAAAACATCGGCTGCCAATCTCCCCTGGCTTACCGTAAGAGATCCCCAATCGGTCAATACCACATTACTGGCCACCTATAATGTGCGCCAGATCCCCACGGCGTTCCTCATCAACCGGGAAGGAGACATCATAGCCCGGATTGAGGATTATGGTCAGTTGTCCGGCGAACTGGATAAGGTGTTGTAAAACATATCCGGAAAATTTTGTGTAATGGTAATAAAGTGCTATCTTTGTAAAAGTATTAACATGGAAAAAAGGGGTTCCGGTCTTGTAATAAAAGGCCGGAATTCTTTTTCTTTACGTTGAGTTTTGAGAATAAAAAAAGAGATTATGGCTGTAACGTATATGACCGAAGAAGGCCTTCGGAAATTGAAGGAAGAATTGATAGAACTGGAATCTGTACAGAGACCTGAAATATCACGCCAGATTGCCGAAGCGAGAGATAAAGGGGACCTGTCGGAAAATGCCGAATATGACGCGGCAAAAGAGGCGCAAGGTATGCTGGAAGCGAAGATATCCCAATTGAAAAATCTTGTTGCCAATGCCCGCCTCATTGATGAGAACGCTATTGGTACAGATGAGGTGCAGATCATGAACAAAGTGACGATCAAAAACCTGCATACCAAGAAGATGATGACTTATATGCTTGTATCGGAGAGCGAGGCTGACCTGAAGAGCGGTAAGATTGCCGTGAACACTCCTATTGCCCAGGGTTTGCTGGGGAGAAAAGTGGGTGATGTGGCCGAAATTAAAGTGCCGTCGGGTATGATGACATTTGAAATCGTGGAAATCTCGATTTGAATAGATTCAGGATTCAGGATTCAAGATTTCAGATTCAAGATTCAGGGCTTCTAATTTTTTACTTTTAACTACGTGGATTTAGTTTTTCACTTTTCCACTTTTAATTTTCAAATGGCAACTATTTTCAGCAGAATTATCGCGGGTGAGATCCCTTCCTATAAAATAGCCGAAGACGACCGGTTTTATGCTTTCCTGGATATAAGCCCTATGTCAAAGGGCCACACATTGGTCGTTCCTAAACAGGAGACCGACTACCTTTTCGATCTGGATGATCTTCTTCTGGGCGATATGGCTGTTTTTGCCAAAAAGGTGGCGAAGGCGATTGAAAAGGCTGTTTCCTGCAAGAGGGTGGGGATGATGGTAATCGGCCTGGAGGTGCCGCATGCACATATCCATCTGATTCCCATCCGGAAAGAGGGAGATATGAGCCTTGCCAACCCGAAACTCCAACTCCCGGCGGAAGAGTTCGAGGAAATTGCGGAGAAGATCCGGCAAATGTTGTAGAAAATTGAATCACGATAAAATAAGATGGGTTTCCTGCGAGGCTCATCTTTTTTTATTTCCCGTATGTGAGATGCTCCGTAAATATCTTTAGAAGTAACGGCGGTGGTTATATTTTCCTGATGCGTATACCTCTGACAAAATGGCATTCTCCTTTTTCAAGGATCAGATCGGCCCGGAAGCGGGTAGGGAGAATATTATGCAACAGATTGGGCAGATTGATCTCATCCCACACCTTGTTGGCAAATTTCAGCAGTTTCTTTTCCGAATAAGAGGCGTATTTATGGAAATAGGAGGAAGGATCCTGAAAAGCCGTCTGTTGCAGTTTCTTAAATCGTTCCAGATACCACTCACGCAGATCTTTCTCACTCGCATCCACATAAATGGAAAAATCGAAGAAATCAGACACAAAGACCCTTCTTCGCATTTTTTTACCCGGTGAGACCTGTAACACATTAATCCCTTCCACGATGAGGATATCGGGTCGTTCAACGGTTTGGATCGCGTCTGGGATCACATCATAATAGAGATGCGAATAGACGGGGACTTCGAGCATATCCCGCCCTGATTTCACACTTGCAAGGAATGCCAGCAATTGTTTGGCATTGTAGCTCTCGGGAAATCCTTTCTTGTTCAGCAGGCCCCTCTTTTGCAACTCATCATTGGAATAGAGGAAGCCGTCGGTGGTGATCAGTTCTACCCTTGGTTGCTCCGGTGTCATGGAAAGCAGTTTTTGCAATACCCGGGCCGTTGTACTCTTTCCTGCCGCCACACTACCGGCAATGCCGATGATGTAGGGGATGGGTTTGCTTGTGTTGGAGAAAAACTGATCCCGTTCTTTGTGCAGGTTGCGGTAGTGGGTGAGATGAATCTGTAACAGCCGGATCATGGGAATGTAGATATTTTCCACTTCGCTGAGGGTGAGCGGCTCATTGAGCGCCTGCAGTTTGGTGAGATCTATATCAGAAATAGGAAACATGGGATGCTCCTCCAGTGTACTCCACTCCTCACGGGTGAAGGCGCGAAAAGGAGAAAAGGTCACCTCGTAGGCTTTATTCATTGCACTGCTTTTTGCTGCAAAGATAGACGAAAAACCGGTAAACGGAACCCGTTTACCGGTTTTTTACTCGATTGATTCTTGGTGAAACGACCATGAATATCATTAAAAGTGAAAATTTCACGATTTGACTACGTTGATTTTCAATTCATAATTTGATTACGTCGATTTTCAATTCAATTCAAGATTTTGAATCTTGAATCTTGAATCTGAAATCTTGAATCAAATCATTTCGAAACTTCTTTTTACGAAGTTGCTCAATGCTTCTCCTTTGAGCATTCCGTTGGAGAGAAGGGCCAGGTCGACCATCTGTTTCAAACGGTTGTCGGCCGAGACTTGCGCCAGGAGCTGCTCTTTGTCCTTGTGTTCACTCTTGTCGATGAGCGCTTTGACCATCGGGTGCTGTACATTCAATACTATCTGATATGTGTCGGGCATCTCACCGTAGAAAGCCATTTGCTGTTGCATGGCGGCCATCTCTTTCATCCGCCTGGAGAACTCGTTCTGCGTGATCTGAACAGGCCTGGAGGTCTCTCCGAGCGCTTTGAAATCGACATTGAATTCCGTTTTTTCCATGGGCGGCAGTTGCGATTTCACCGCTTCCGACATATTCTCTTTCTGTTTATCGGTCAATTCTACTTTTGTCGTCTCCTCCTTTTCGATGATATGTCCGATGGTATCGCTGTCCACCCTCACAAAGCGGGTCTTATCCGATTTTTGTTCCAGAAGTCCCATCCAGTGGATATCGAGTTGACCGTCCATCAGAAGCACATCGTAACCTTTTTCCTTCGCCGCCTCGATATGACTGTATTGGTCCTGCCGGTCGCTGGCATAGAGGTAGATGAGGTCTCCGTTTTTGTCGGTCTGCGTTGTTTCGGTAAGGGTTTTGTATTCTTCCGGAGTGAAATATTTACCTTCCATATTTTTCAATAAGGAAAATTTGATGGCCCTGTCGCAAAATTTTTCGTCGGAGAGCATTCCGTATTCAATAAAGAGTTTCAGGCTATCCCATTTTTCTTCATACCGGGTACGCTCTTTTTTGAATAACTCTTCCAACTTGTCGGCTGCTTTTTTCGTGATATGGTTCGAGATCTTTTTCACGTTCTGGTCGCTTTGCAGGTAAGAGCGGGAGACATTCAGCGGGATATCGGGCGAATCGATCACGCCGTGCAGTAGCGTAAGGAATTCAGGGACTATCCCTTCCACCGAATCGGTCACGAAAACCTGATTGCTGTAAAGCTGTATCTTATTGCGTTGCAGATCGAGGTTGCTTTTTATTTTCGGAAAATAGAGGATGCCGGTAAGGTGGAACGGGTAATCCACATTCAGATGGATCCAGAACATGGGCTCATCCGCCATGGAGAATGAATACAGGTCACGATAGAATTTCAGGTAGTCTTCTTCGTTTAATCCTGCCGGCTTCTGCCGCCATAGCGGATTGGTGTCGTTGACGATATTATCTTCTTCCGTGTCCACGTATTTTCCGTCTTTCCACTCCTGTTTTTTTCCGAAAACGACCGGTACGGAGAGGAATTTACAATATTTTTTGAGTAACGATTCAACCTTTTCTTTTTCCAGGAATTCCTTGTTATCCTCATCTATATATAGGATGATGTCGGTTCCGCGATCCTTTTTTTCAACCTCCTCCATGGTGAATTCCGGCGTACCGTCGCATGACCATTTCACGGCTTGTGCATCCTCCCTGTAGGATTTGGTGATGATCTCCACTTTTCCGGACACCATGAAGGAGGAGTAGAACCCCAATCCGAAATGGCCAATGATGGCATTCGCGTTTTCCTTGTATTTATCCAGGAAATCATTGGCGGAGGAAAGCGCTATCTGATTAATGTATTTGTCCACCTCTCCGGCAGTCATGCCGATGCCGCGGTCGGTGACCGTGAGCGTTTTCTTCTTTTTATCGATAAAAACATGTATGGAGAGATCGCCCAACTCACCTTTAAAATCGCCTACATCGGCCAGAGTTTTCATTTTCTGGGTGGCGTCCACCGCGTTCGATACGATCTCACGGATAAAAATCTCATGATCGCTATAGAGAAACTTTTTGATAATGGGGAAAATATTGTCAGTCGTTACCCCTATCTGTCCTTTTTGTACCATATATTTATTGTTTAGTGGTTTATCTTTCACATCTGATCATACCCTCCCGATGCAAATTGTATGCCATAAAGCCACCTGTCAGAAGAGGGAATTAACATATAAAGTTCCTGTTCGTAATCGGAAGTTCCTATTTAGAATCAATCTAAAAAACTTAAATTTCCGTATTTATTACAATAATTTATTCTATAAGCAGGTATATAAATAATTTTTATCTGTTATCAAGGTTATCAAAGATGCTTTTTTTGCTATTTATCTACCTGTTTATCAGTGCAATTTCGGGTATTCTTTTTTTATTAACAATCATTAATCGTTTTTACGTGCATGAATGAGACAGGTTTTAAATATATCTTTTTATATTTGCAAAGACAACGGTCATTTAACACAACTAAAGCGCATCGCTTATGAAAACAAAGATTTCTTTCGAAAAACAGCTATTGGGGCTGCAGGACAACATGTTCAATTTCGCATTGACATTGACAGCCGACAGGGAAGAAGCCAAAGATTTGTTGCAGGAAACAACTCTTCGTGTACTGGATAATAAGGAAAAATATTATGAGAATGTAAATTTCAAAGGGTGGGTTTTCACCATCATGCATAATATTTTTGTAAATAATTATCGCAAGATCGTCAGGAGCCAGACTATTATCGACAAGACCGAGAACCTGTATCATCTGAATCTGCCGCAGGATTCCGGTTTCGATACTCCCGACGGGGCTTATACGATCAAGGAGATCAACAAGGCGATCAACAGTTTTACCGATGAATACAAGGTGCCCTTTTCGATGCATGTTTCAGGATACAAATATGAAGAGATCGCCAAACACCTCGGATTACCGATTGGAACTGTAAAAAGCAGGATATTTTTCGCCAGGAAAAGGCTTCAGGAGCTACTTAAGGATTTTAGATTTTACGCTGAGTAAGATAGAGGATAAAGAGTAAAGAACGAAAAACAGTGCATGAAACCCCTTTTACGTAAAGGGGTTTTTTTATGAGTAGATAGAATATTTTTGGATACGGTGATTTCTCTGCTTATGGACTGAAATAGCAATATATATTTTATCGTAATTGAAAAATAGATGGGATTATGGAGATTATTTGGTTATTACTTTCGCTGGTTATTTTGTATTTTAGCGCGGAAGGTTTGGTTTCCGGGGCATCGTCACTGGCGAAACGTATAGGCATCAGTCCATTGGTAATCGGACTGACCATTGTTTCCATAGGCACCAGCGCGCCGGAACTGGTGGTGAGCGTAAAGGCTGCTTTGAACGGGCAGAGTGCACTCTCTATCGGCAACGTACTGGGTTCGGACTTTTTTAATATAGGAATTATTCTGGGGCTGTCGGCCATGATCTACCCGTTGGCGGTGAAGAGGCAGTTGTTGAAGTTCGATGTGCCGGTGATGGTACTGGTAGCACTGTTGTTTTTCCTGTTGTTTCTCGATTTCGAAATCTCGAAGATCGAAGCCCTGGTGTTTATTGTTCTGTTCGTCTCCTATACCGGATATCTTCTGATCAGTTCAAAAAAGAACAGTGCACAAGTAAAGGATCATGATAACGAAAATGAGATCGAGATTGAGATTCGTTTGAGCAAACACTGGACATTGGATATTCTGTTTATCGGAGTGGGGTTACTGGGCCTGGTGTACGGTTCCGGCTTGCTGGTGGAGAACGCGGTAATTATTGCGGGGCGGCTGGGGATGTCGGAAGCAATGATAGGACTCACCATTGTGGCAGCAGGGACCAGTATGCCGGAGCTGGCCACGTCGGTGGTGGCGGCCATGAAAAAACGGGCCGATATAGCGATAGGGAATGTGGTGGGATCAAATATCTTCAATATCCTGTTTATCCTGGGGGTGGCGGGATTGATCCATCCGATCAGTACGCCTGATATCAGTTCTATGGACAGTCTGTTCGTGATAGGCATCAGCCTGCTGTTATGGATCTTTATGAAGACAAGCACCCGTATTACCCGATGGCAGGGAGTAGCCTTTATCTTGTTTTATCTGATTTATTTTTTCATCAAACTCTCCGTATCATAAAATAGAAGGGGTATCCGAAAAATCTTTCGGGCTATCTACTTTCTCGTTCATGAGCGCAAGATCCAGCACCTCCTTCACATCTCCTACATAGTGGAAGGTCAGTCCCTTCACATATTCGGCGTTGATCTCATCGATATCTTTCTTATTCTCCTTACAGAGGATGATCTCTTTGATACCCGCCCGTTTGGCGGCAAGGATCTTTTCGCGGATACCACCTACGGGAAGTACTTTCCCGCGCAGGGTGATTTCGCCGGTCATTGCCAGGTTGGGGCGCACTTTCCGTTGGGTATATAACGAAGCCAGCGAAGTGATCATTGTGATGCCTGCCGACGGACCGTCCTTGGGTATGGCGCCTTCCGGCACATGGACGTGGGTGTTCCAGTTCTCGAATATTCCGGAATCGATCCCCAGTTCTTGTGCATGGGAATGCACATATTCCATGGCCAGCATCGCCGATTCTTTCATTACATCCCCCAGATTCCCGGTGAGGGTGAGTTTAGCCCCTTTCCCTCTGCTGAGTGAACTTTCCACGAAAAGGATCTCACCACCCACTGCGGTCCATGCCAGCCCTGTTACTACACCCGCATATTGGTTGCCCTGATAACTGTCCCTGCTGTATTCTTCCATACCCAGGTATTCTTTCAGGTCGGATATTTTGAGGATTTTCGGATAGGGCTCATCCGACGCGATCTTCCGGGCTACCTTCCGCATGATTTTGGCAATTTTTTTATTCAGTTCACGCACGCCCGACTCTCTTGTATAGTTTTCGATGATCTTTTGCAGGGCGGGCTTGGAAACAGAGAAAGCCCCTTTTTCGATACCGTGATTCTGAAGCTCTTTGGGGATAAGATGGCGATGGGCGATCTCGATCTTCTCTTCCGTTATATAGCCTCCCACGTTGATCAGTTCCATGCGGTCGAGCAACGGTTGGGGAATGGAGTTCAGATTGTTCGCCGTAGCAATGAAAAGCACTTTCGACAGATCATAATCAATAGAGAGATAGTTGTCGTGAAATGCGGAATTTTGTTCCGGGTCCAGTACCTCGAGCAGCGCTGAGGATGGGTCGCCCCGGAAATCATTCCCTATCTTATCCACCTCATCCAGTACGAACACAGGATTTCCAGCGCCGGCTTTCTGTATGTTCTGGATGATCCTGCCCGGGATGGCGCCGATATAGGTGCGGCGGTGGCCGCGGATCTCGGCTTCATCATGCAGCCCGCCGAGCGAAACGCGTACGTATTTGCGGTTAAGTGCCTCGGCGATGGATTTGCCCAAGGAGGTCTTTCCCACACCCGGAGGGCCGTAAAGGCACAGGATGGGAGATTTTAGATCGCCTTTGAGTTTCAGTACGGCCAGGTGTTCAATAATACGTTCCTTTACTTTCTCCATACCGAAGTGGTCTTTGTCGAGCACCTTCTGGGCGTTCTTCAAATTGAAATTGTCTTTGGTGTATTCACCCCACGGCAGGTCGAGAATGGTCTGAAGGTATCCGAACTGTACCGAATAATCGGGTGATTGCGGGTTCAGACGTTCCAGTTTTTGTATCTCTTTTTCAAATGTTTTTCCTACCTCTTCGCTCCATTTCTTCTCCTTCGCCTGTTTCCTGAATTCATTGATCTCGATCTGCTGGGTATTCCCTCCCAGTTCTTCCTGGATGGTCTTGATCTGCTGCTGAAGAAAATACTCTTTCTGCTGTTGATTGAGGTCTTCCCGGGTCTTCATCTGGATGTTCATCTTCAGTTCCAGTACCTGAGACTCGCGGTTGAGGATCATCAACAGGCGGTAGGCCTGCTCTTTTTCGTCGTTGATACTCAGCAACTCCTGCTTTTCATGACCCTCGAGGGGCAGGTTGGTGCCGCTGTAGCTGATAAGCATATCGGAAAAAGATTCACTGCTAATGGTTTGTGTCAACTCTTTGGGCGGTTCTCCCAGCAGGTGCAGCATATGGAGCAGGGAATCACGGATGGAGTCGAGGATCGCCTTGAACTCTTTATCCTCTCTCGACGCTTTTACATAGTCCCTCAGCCTGAACGTTGCCTTTATATAGGGTTCGGTCTGTGTGATCTGCTGCCACTCAAACCGTTTCTTTGCCTGTACGATGATGCTGAAGTTGTTATCTCCAAGTTCAATAACACGGATCACTTCGGCGATCACACCGATCGGATAAAGATCGCCCTCTTCGGGGTCGTCCACAGACGAGTCTTTCTGGCATACCAGTCCGATATATTTTTGTTTCTTGCCAAGCGATTTGATCAGATCCAGCGATTTTTTTCTTCCCACGGATATGGGGAGCGTACTCCCCGGAAAAACGATGGTATTGCGCAAAGGGAGCAAGGGAAGGGTCTCCTTTAACCGGGATTCGTCGATCTCCTGGTTGCCGTCAACGAAGTCGTTGGCAATGAAAGATATTACATTTGCTTCGGGAGCCTCTTCAGGCGTCATATATTTTTTGAATGGATTCATCATTTTAGCTATCTCTGTCATCAAAACAGAAAAATGTTTACTTTTGTTTTAGTTTTGTATAGGATAAGACAAAATCCGTGCCAAATATATCAAAATTTGTTCCGTGATGGGTAATCCCTGGTTCCGATTCAAGCAATTCACCGTTTTTCACGATAAGTGTGCCATGAAGGTGGGAACCGATGGTGTGCTGCTTGGGGCCTGGACGAGCATGGAAAATGCGGCAGAGATACTGGATGTGGGAACAGGCACCGGACTCATCGCATTAATGGTGGCTCAGCGCAATCTTCTCGCAAAGGTGATAGCTATTGATGTGGATGAAAATGCTGTGGGACAGGCGATGGAAAATATCGGGAATTCCCCCTTTTCTGACAGAATTACCGTGGAATTTTCTGCTTTCCGGCAGTTTGTTCAAAATACTTCGAAACGTTTCGACCTGATTGTTTCCAATCCGCCTTACTTTTCAGATTCTCTTTTGCCCCCGGATAAAGAACGGGCAAAAGCAAGGCATTCCGTCTCGCTGACATTGGATGATTTATTGTTATCCGCTCAGGGTTGCCTTAAAAACGACGGAACGCTTTCCCTTATTCTTCCCTACGATAAGAGCGACGAATTAAAGTGCCTGTGTGAAAAGCATACATTTTATATGAAAAGGAAAACCATTGTATATCCTTTGCCGGGTACCGAACCGAAGCGACTATTGACTGAGTTGACCCTGCGACATACCGGCCTTACTGAAACAAGTTCGCTGATCATCGAAAATAGCCGGCATCAATACACCAAAGATTTCTCCGACTTGGTAAGTGGTTTTTACCTACATCTCTGAATTTTTATCCGGTCTTTTTCGAAAGTGTTTTAAAACCGACTCCTTTTGATTCCTTTCATTGAATTATTTTTATCTTTGTTTTTTTATAATCAATAGGAAAATGAAACCCATTGTTTTTTACGACGGAGAATGTGGCTTCTGTCATCGTTGGGTGCAATGGATCATAGATAGAGATGCCGGCCGGGTTTTCAGGTTTGCATCATTGCAATCAGATTTCGCCAACGATTTGTTCTTGCATTTTGATAAGAAGGCGACTTTAGACTCCATCGTCATCTTTAAGGATGGGACGGAATTCTTAGTCAAATCGGAAGCGGTTTCCTATATTTTCTCTCAATTGAATCCCGGTTCCATTTTCTATAAAATGCTGAAAGTGTTTCCCCGTTTCCTCTCAGACATCGGATATGATTGCATGGCAGCAGTTCGTAAAAAAATCAGCATGCGAACCTGCCGCGTGTTTAACAGAGAAGAAAAAACACTTTTTCTGAACGATGTGGATTTCTTGGAATGGTTGTCTGAGAATAATCCATTATAAATACCGAAAAAGTTATTTTCATTTTCGTAGAATCATAAAAAGTAGTAATTTTGACGCTTTAAAAAATCCGGAATAGTGAAAGAAGTCATTACTATCAGAGATAAACAGTTTGAATTGTTTATTGAACAAGAGATCATTGAACAGGGAATAAAACGGATTGCCGGACGGATAAATTCGGATCTGAAAGGAAAGGATCCTATCTTTTTGGCTGTGCTCAACGGTGCTTTTATGTTTGCCGGAGAGTTGATGAAAGAGGTTTCCATCCCCAGTGAAATTACATTTGTGCGTCTCGCCTCCTATCATGGGACATCCACCACTAACCGGGTGCAGGAGGTGCTGGGTTTGAACGAAAGTATCGAAGGCCGCTCGGTGGTGATCGTGGAAGATATCGTGGATAGCGGAAATACTATGGTTGCATTAAAGAAGGAGCTTGAGAAATATCATCCCCGGGAGGTGAAGGTAGCCACTTTGCTGTTTAAACCCGCTGCATTGCGGCAAAAACTTCCTATCGATTACGTGGCCCTTGAGATCCCCAATGATTTCATCGTCGGTTACGGACTGGATTATGACGGATACGGAAGAAATCTGAAAGATATCTATAAGGTAAAATAAAGCGGTTTCCATTAAACCTCACCCGATTTAAATCGTCTTATTAAAAAAGACGAAACCGGCATAACTGAAAGTCATTGCAGGTTCCATATGTAACAGGGTGCAAAATATATAATAATCGTATAAAAGAAATTAAAAAGTTCTTTTTTCGGAATTTTCTCTATAAATTGCGGTACGGAATAAAAAAATAGCTATTTTTGCATTTAAACTTAGGAGTGATAAAAACAAGCAGTAGATAAAAAAAGACACACAATGAGCAAAAAAGATGAAGTAAAAAAATCGCCAAAAGCGAATCTGGAAAGACAACGGAACACCTACATCCTGATGGGGTTGGTGTTGGGTATTTCTCTCCTTTTCTTCGCTTTTGAATGGTCGACCGAAACCAGAAAACTGGACGAGAACGTGCTTGTTCAGGATGTTTTGGCCGAAGAGGAAATCGAGATTACTCGTCGGGATCCGACTCCTCCGCCCCCCCCGCCTCCGCCAGAACCGGAAGCTCCGGAGATCATCGAGGTGGTAGACGAAAAAGTGGATGTAAGAATGGAAATACAGTCTGAAGACGACCAGTCTCAGAAACAGATGCAGACCTATGTTCCACCCCCACCACCCAAACCGAAAGAGGAAGAGGTGACCGAAGAGATCTTCGTGGTGGTGGAAGAACAACCGGAATTCCCCGGAGGGAATGCAGCTATGATGAAGTTCCTGGGCGACAATATCAAGTATCCGGTCATTGCACAGGAAAACGGTATCCAGGGACGCGTGATTTGTAACTTTGTGGTAGAAAGGGACGGTAGTATTACCGACGTACAGGTGGTACGTGGGGTAGACCCTTCACTCGACAGGGAAGCTATCCGTGTGATCCAACAGATGCCTCGTTGGAAACCGGGAAAACAGCGTGGATCGTCGGTACGTGTTCGGTTTACACTGCCGGTAGTATTCCGCTTGCAAAACTAAAATGATTATATAAAGAAGGAAAGCTGCTTTTGAATCCCAAAAGCAGCTTTTTTTACTCATATTTACTAGAATGATGGGTGGTAAAATACCTGTTTTTGAAAAAATTGTCGACGGAGCGATCAGGGGGATATTGAGAGATTGTCAGCCCCGGACGCTGTTCGTTCCCGCCGAATATATGCTGTCGCTGGGAGGGAAGAGGCTCAGGCCACTTTTGACGCTTATGGCGGCAGATCTTTTTGGTAAAAATGCGGAAGAGGTTCTGGATGCCGCATTAGCAGTAGAAATATTCCATAATTTTTCCCTGGTGCATGATGATTTGATGGATGATGCCGATCTGAGGCGGGGATATCCGACGGTACACAAGAAATGGAGTGACAACAGTGCTATCCTTTCGGGTGATGCGTTAGTGATCGAGGCTTATAAATATATCGCGAAAACTCCCGTCAGCGTGCTTCCCGTTATTTTAGACCTGTTCTCTACTACAGCCATGGAGATCTGTCAAGGACAACAATACGATATGGACTTCGAACAACGTTTCGATGTTACGGAAGAGGAATATATCGAGATGATCCGGCTGAAAACGGCCGTGCTCATCGGTTGTGCCCTGAAGATCGGTGCCATCATCGCCGGTGCTCCCGCCGCGGATACCGATTCGCTTTACAAATTCGGTATCAACATAGGGCTGGCGTTTCAGTTAAAGGATGACCTGCTGGATGTGTATGGCGATCGGGAGACATTCGGAAAAAAGATAGGAGGCGATATCTTATGCAATAAAAAAACCTTCCTGTTGATCAGGAGTTTAAAGAATGCAAACGGTGTGCAAAGGGAGGAACTGTACAGATGGTTAACGGCAACCGATTACAATCCCGATGCAAAGATCAGGTTTGTTAAAAATCTCTATGATGAATTAAATTTGAAATTTGTCGTTGAAAATCTTATCGAAAAGTATTATCTTGCGTCGCTCGATTGCCTGTCGTCAGTCAATGTCCCCGACACCCGTAAAAGGGATCTGATCACCCTGTCGGAAAATCTGATGTACAGAGAGAAATAAAAAAGAAAAGGAAAAGGCTTATTTATAAAATAGCCATAGCCGCAAGTTACATGCCCTATCGCAGATTACCAAATACAGACAGCGCCCGTATCAGGGCCTTGAGGTCGGCAGTTGAAAAAGCAGCCGATACCGATTTTCAGGAACTCTCATTCTCAACGAACGCTCTTGACGAGGCCAAAAGCGTGCTGACGCATTTCGAACTTTTATCTGCCCGTTACCAGCAATTGTACGATACACAGGTGAAAGCCGGTAAATCCTTTACAGGAAAAACCAAGAATGCCCGTATGTATATTTCGCATTTCATACAAGTGCTATATATGTGTGTGATGCGCTCCGAAATCAAAGAGGAACAATTGTCGCTCTACGGACTGGAAGATGCCCATATGGTTGTCCCCGATCTGACTTCCAATGAACAATTGCTGGAGTGGGGGCAGAAGATCATTGAGGGAGAACGTCAGCGTACCGCGCAGGGTGGTGCGCCAATCTATAATCCGTCCATCGCCAAGGTAAATGTAATGTTTACCCTTTTCAAAGAAGGATATAAGACCCAGAAATTGCATCAGAAAGCTACGGCGCGTGTCTTGCAGGAAGTGGGCGACTATCGGGAAAAAGTGGATAGGATTATTTTTGGGATATGGGAAGAGGTGGAAAAACACAACATCGACTTACCTCCTGAGAAACGGCTTGCCCGGAATCGTGAATACGGTATTGTCTACTACTACAGAAAAGGAGAAATAGCGGAATGAATCTCATAGACACGCATGCTCATCTGTTTGCCGGGGAATTTCAGGATGATCTGCAAAAGGTGGTAACACGTGCAATAGAGGCGGGAGTGGAGATGGTGCTGCTGCCCAATATCGATGAAATTTCCGTGCCCCGACTGAAACAGTGCGTATTGAATTATCCCGGTTTTTTTTATCCTATGATGGGCCTTCATCCTACCAGTGTGGGCAAGGATTGGGAAAAACAGCTGGAGCCCATCTACCGGGAGTTGAATGGCGGGGAGTACATTGCCGTGGGGGAGATAGGGCTGGATCTTCATTGGGATACCTCGTTGCGGGAAGCACAGGTGAAAGCCTTTGAGGAACAATTAAGATGGAGTATCGAAAAAGACCTCCCTGTATCTATCCATTTCAGGGATGCCACGGAAGAGGTGATAAAAAGTATCCGGAGAGTGGGCGTGCAATCCTTAAGAGGTGTATTTCACAGTTTTGGAGGTACAAAAGCGGAACTGGAGGCGATATTGGAGTTGGGCAATTTTCTGGTAGGGATCAATGGAGTGGTGACCTTCAAGAACTCGGGGTTGTCCGAAACACTGAAGCATTGCCCTGCCAACCGGGTAGTGCTTGAAACCGACTCTCCTTATCTTGCGCCTGTGCCATACAGGGGAAGAAGGAACGAGTCTGCCTATCTGGCGTATATTGTCGCTCAATTGGCTGGAATATGGGATGAGAGCGAGGAATCAGTCGCCTGGCTCACCACCCGTAATGCACGGGAATTATTCAATTTTTTTGGGTGAGTATGCCTTCATTTTTCAACCGAAAGAGTGAAAAGGGTTTTTTATTAAAATTATTATGACAGAAGTAGCATATAATCGATAAATTCTGTAATTTTGCTTCCCGAATGAAGTGGGAATGAAATATTTTTTGTAATTTGCACCCGTTTTCGGGAAAATCTCTTTCAGAAGAGATGTTTATTCCTCTTTAGGGAGAGATGCTCGAGTGGTTGAAGAGGCACGCCTGGAAAGCGTGTATACGCCAAAAGTGTATCGCGGGTTCGAATCCCGCTCTCTCCGCACAAATTGAAAAGTCACATTTTATTTAGAACAACAACACAAGAAATCAATTATAAATACAAAAAATCAAAGATCATTAATCAAAAAAATTGAACACACAATGAAAAAGTTATTTGCAATTTTAGCAATCTTCGGAATGATGTCCGTAGGGTTGTCGTCGGTTCTTTTAGCACAAGATGCCACTCCTGCTGAAGAAACAGAACAAGTTGCCGTTACTCCGGTCGAAACAACACAGGCTACCGTTGATGAAACATCAGGTGGTTTTCATCAGGCGCTGAAGGTGAAATTTATTGAAGGAGGTGCCGGCTTTATGAGTACCATCGCCATCTGTTTGATCCTGGGTCTGGCTTTCTGTCTCGAAAGAATCATTTACCTGAGTCTGGCAGATGTGGATCCGGATGCTTTCCTGAATAAAGTAGGTGATACACTGGAGAGGGGTGACGTGGAAGCTGCAAAAGATATTGCACGCAATACCAGAGGGCCCGTTGCTTCGATTGTATATCAGGGATTGCTTCGTCTCGACCAGGGACCCGATGCGGTGGAACGTTCCATTGTTTCTTACGGTGGCGTACAGTCGGGCTTGCTGGAAAGGAACCTTTCATGGATCACTCTTTTTATCGCTGTTGCCCCCTCGCTTGGGTTCTTGGGAACTGTGGTAGGTATGGTAATGGCTTTCGATGATATCCAGAGAGCGGGAGACATGAGCCCGACCATTGTTGCCGGCGGTATGAAGGTGGCTTTGATCACCACCGTAGGCGGTCTGATCGTTGCCATTATTCTCCAGATAATCTATAACTATATCCTTTCCAAGATGGAAGGTATCCTCAACAAAATGGAAGATGCTTCCATTACCTTCCTGGATCAGGTAATCAAATATAACGTTAAATATAAAAACTTGTAATTATTATGGCTGTAACGAAAATACACAGAACTTCCAGATTAACCCTGTATATAGGAGTTGCGATCACTCTTGTGGTGCTGGGGTTATTCTATCTGGGGGGACAGGTGCCGGCGCAGGAGAAGCTGGTTGCCGATATGAGTCAGCCTAAGTTTGCGGATCTTTTATTGTACTGGGCATATGCGCTTTTGGTAATTACAGTAGTTGTTTGTGTTATATTTATAATAGCATCGTCCCTGAACCAACTGAAAGAGAGTCCGAAAAAAACCATGGGCGGATTTCTGGCTCTTCTGGGATTGGCGGCATTGCTGGTGATTACCTATGTGATAGGCGACGGAACACTTTTGAATATTCCCGGATACGAAGGGAATGACAACCGGCCTCCCACGTTGAAGATGACAGATATGTGGCTCTACAGTTCATATATCATGTTCGTTATCACCATACTGGCGATGATTATTTTGCCGTTGATCAAAAGTAAAAAATAATAGGCTCAATCAAAGAGCAAATTAAAGAAAGGTGTTTATATGGCAAAATCAAGTAGAAAAGTTCCGGGATTGAACGCAAGTTCAATGGCCGACGTCTCATTTCTTTTGCTGACCTTCTTCTTGCTTGTTTCGAACATGGACGTCGACTCCGGACTGGCGCGCCGACTGCCGCCGCCGACGACGGATCAAACTTCTGTGGATGTGCAGCGTAGGAACCTCTTCGTTGTTCTGGTAAACGCCCAGAATGAGACCATGGCGGCAAACCAGCAAAGTACCGAGTGGTACGCCAACGAAGCTGAGTTGCGGGGTGAAGCAGGTGGAAAGGTAGCTCTGAAAGATAAGGTGAAAGAGTTTATATTGAATACGTCTAACAGTCCTGAACTGCCCGAACTGGAAGAACAGGATTTCGGAGCGCCGATAGGAGTTGTTCCCGTTACTGCAGCCCATGTGGTTTCTATCCAGAACGATGCTACCACCAGCTATAAAGCATATATCGCTGTACAGAACGAGGTAGTGAGGGCATACAATGAGTTGAGGGAAGAAGGGGCTAGGAAATATTTCAATACCTCTTACGGAGAGTTGACGGAAGAACAGCAGAAACAAATTCAGGATCTTTATCCTCAACGTATTTCTGAAGCAGAACCTAAAAATTATGGAGGACAATAATTATGGGAAAATTTAATAAAAGCGGTAAAAGAGAGATGCCTGAGATGAATACGGCATCTATGCCTGACATTGTTTTCGCCATCTTGTTTTTCTTTATGGTTACTACCACTATGCGTTCGGAGACGTTGATGGTAAGTATGAAAATACCGACCGCTTCGGAAGTGCAGAAGTTAGAGAAAAAGTCATTGGTGACCTATATCAATATTGGTCCTCCCACGGATACGAGACTGGGTACCGGTACGCAGATGCAGCTGAACGACAGGTTCGCCCAGGTGACCGAAATTCAGGATTATATCGCACAGGAGAAGGCCAGTATGAATGAAGCGGATCAACCGTTGATGACCGTTTCCATTAAAGCGGATGAAGATACGCGGATGCAGTACATTACAGATGTAAAGCAAGCATTGAGACAGGCTTACGCATTAAAAATCAGTTATTCCGCCCGAGCGGGGGAGAATTGATAACTGAAACCGATGTCTAAAAGAACCGGATTACCTTGAGTGATCCGGTTTTTTTCTTCCCGTATTCCCACCTGATCACCTTTTTACCTTCCCGCCGCCTTGCCGTACCCATTCCATCACATTGGCAGGCGGACGTTTTGCCAGTAATTCCTGCTTCATAAAGTCCATATAGGGCGCCACATGGGAGAAAAACCTGTAATATCCTTTACACAGATAATTGAGTCCTTCGTTCCCGTATTTGTCCTTTATAAACCTGTTCTTGGGGCACTCGCCGTAGCAGGCGAAAAGCATGTCGCATTCACGGCATTGCCGGGGAAGTGTATCGAATTTATCATTTCCGAATTTCAGTTGTTCTTCGGAATACATCATCGAGGTGAGTGTGCTGCTGTAAATATTGCCTAAGCGGTATTCGGGAAAAACAAAGTGGTCGCATGAGTATACATCACCATTGAACTCCATGACGCCCGCATGTCCGCATGTCCTGGCCATGGTACATACTCCCGGCTGTTCCCCTACCCAGTTGGCCAGTGTGGAGTCAAAGATCTGGATAAACATCTTCCCTACATCCTGTTTTACCCACTCATCGAAAATGGTACAGAGAAAATCACCCCATTTCCCGGCATCGACGGTGAAAGGGGCCAACTCCACTTCCTCCTCTTTCTCTTGTGCAGTAGCCAGTTTCAGTAGAGAATTGTTCTTGCGTAAACGTTCTACAATGGGAGTGAACTGTATATATTGGCATCCGATCTCTTTGAAGAACCGGTAGAATTCCAACGGATAATCCACGTTATAATCATTGACTACCGCCATACAGTTGAATTCCACGCCATGTTTCTGCAGAAGTTGTATCCCTTTCATTACACGGTGGAACGAGGGCCTGCCCATCTTGTCGCGGCGATATTCATCATGGAAATCCTGTGGCCCGTCGATCGAGATTCCTACCAGAAAATTGTTCTCTTTGAAGAAGGCGCACCATTCGTCGTTGAGCAGTGTGCCGTTGGTCTGAATGGAATTATCGATCTGCCGCCCGCGCCCGTATCTCTTTTGCAGTTCTACCGCTTTTTTATAGAACGAGAGAGGACGCATCAGCGTTTCGCCGCCATGCCAGGTGAACATTACCTGCGGCATGGTCTGGGATTCAATATATTGTTGGATGAACCGTTCGAGGAGTTCTTCGCTCATCACCTGGTTTTTCTTGCCATAAAGGATTGCTTTTTCCAAATAATAACAATAATCGCAATCAAGGTTGCACTTTGACCCTATGGGTTTGAGCATTACGTACATCGGTTTGGCAAAAGGAGCAAATGTAGACATATTGATATTATTTATAAAGCAAAGATAAACAATTCATATCATTATAAGGTTTAGAGAAGTAAAAATTTGAATATTGAACCTGTTGATAGGGTGGGAAGGTGATCAGGTGGAAAGTCTTTATTCTGATAATATAAAATCGTATGAAACCGACATAATTAAAAATAACGATTAAAATAATGATTAAAGATCCGGAGGAAATCTCTAACTTTAGGGAATATTTTAATCATAAAAGGTTCACTAAAGTTCCATACATCATAAAGAAAAAATAATCGTATGAAAAAAGAAAATTTATTACAGTTGGGTTGGTTAATTTTTAGAGTAGGTATAGGAATATCGATATTTCTGCACGGGTTTCCCAAAATTTCCGGCGGACCTGAAATGTGGACTGCCATAGGCGGTAGTATGGGGATATTCGGTATCAATTTCGCTCCGACTTTCTGGGGGTTTCTGGCAGCAGTGGCCGAATCGGTCGGCGGACTCCTTTTTGCCCTTGGATTGTTCTTTCGGCCTGCAGCTATTATGCTTACCGGTACAATGATCGTTGCTTTGTCCACACATCTGGCTGCAGGAGATGATTTTATGATATTCGGGCATGCGCTTGATCTGTTGATTGTCTTTGCTGCATCCATTTTGATCGGTCCAGGTAGATATTCTTTGGACGCAAAATTCCTGCCGAAGATTGCCTGAGGCGAAAAGCCGACTTGTTTACCCGTTATCGCGGGTGTCTGCTAGGTGAATAAAGACGTTTGTCTCCCATTCAAAAAAATCCCCTTCTTCTCGTATTGAGAGGAAGGGGGTTTTTTATCGCAGTTTGTAATAAAAAAGGGTAAGCTTACTATATCGCGCCGCTACAACCAAATACCCTTGCTTC
>NZ_CALNAT010000257.1 GCF_937873925.1 uncultured Proteiniphilum sp.
CTAAATTTCAAATATTTCAAAGAACTATTTCAGATTTTAATGGGACAGCAATGAACGAAGGTATTTTACAATACGTATTGCGAGAATACCTGAGGAGGGATGACTAACCTCAACGGCTCTCATGAAAGGATAATCTACGTTCTATAACACCTTTATTACAAAATAATTCATATCTTCGTAAAGAATTGCCGAAGAGACATTCACATCTTTAAATCTGAAAAAAGAAGTCGGATGAGATCTATACGTAAGATTTTATTATTGTTATTATCATGGAGCCTACATTTAGTAATTTCCTGTCATGCTTCACCCTTTTATTTTAAACATTATCAGGTACAGGATGGATTAAGTAATAATACGATCAGCTGTTGTGTGCAGGATGCACAGGGATTCATGTGGTTTGGAAGCCGCGATGGATTAAATCGTTTTGATGGATATTCTTTCCGCATATTCCGGAATGATTCCGATCTCCCCCACTCCGTAGGAAACAATATGATAAATAGTCTGGTTGTAGATCGGAGTGGAAATCTATGGGTGGGCACAAATCAAGGTTTATACAAATACAACCCGGATAAGGAAGAGTTCAGCTTAATCTCTTTTAGTAAAGATTTAAGAATAGGACATATAGTTGAAGGATCTGCAAACGATCTTTGGATTGTTTCACAAGGAAAATTGATTAATTATAATATTCAACTCGACCATGTAAAAACTTACACACTTCCCGATAGCAGCTCTGTCTCACATATTTGCATTACATCTCTGGGTCAGATATGGGTTTCCGGACAAAATGGATTCCTCTATGAATTGATCGAATCAACCGGTACATTTTCGCCATATGATATGTTCGCGTTCTCTACAAATATTACTTCCCGAAATATCAATACTATTTATCCGGTGGATACGGGAGATAAAATATTCGTAGGCACCCGCAATCATGGAGTGAAACTCTTTGATATCAATAAGGGTGAATATACTGATTGTTTCAGTCATGATATCAATCAAATGGGAATAACAGTACAAGATTTTTTACAGGTAAATGAACATTCCTTATGGATCGCGACGGAGTCGGGACTCTATCTCTATGATCTACAGAAAGCGGATCATACTATTATTAAACGGAGACCGTATGATCCATATTCACTGACCACCAATATTACTTATAGGCTCTATAAGGACAGGGAGCAGGGAATGTGGGTATGCACCTATGCCGGAGGTGTGAATTATTATTCTCCTTATCAACCTTTTACCAGGTATTACACTTATCCAGGCGACAATGTGATGCAGGGGGATCTCGTCCATGATATCTGTACCGATAAATATGGAAACTTATGGATTGCCACCGAGGATGCGGGTATAAATAAATATGAACCCTTGACAGGGAAGTATACTCATTTCAGCCCTCTATCCGATGGTAAAGGTATTTCGCATATCAATATTCATGGAATGATTGCGGATGATGATAAATTATGGATAGGTAGTATCTCAGGAATAATTGATGTAATGGATATCCCAAGCGGACGCATAATAAAACGCTACCGGATTGGGAATCTGTCCTCTGAATCCTTATCCCCGCCTGTCGTAAATATGAAAAAACTCTCTAACGGTACTATTCTGGTCAGCACTTCAATTGGAATGTTTGCCTACAACGCACAAAATGACCGTTTTGAATTCATGTCCCAATACCCTTCTCAGCGAATTCAAAGTATCTTTGAGGACCATGCCGGAGTAATTTGGGCAGGAAGTGTAAATTATGGCCTTTACTTTTATGATCCTTCAAGTGGGGAATCCGGTAAACTGGAGAATGAGATGATTTCTAACCCCAGCAGTAGTACAATTAATGATATCTACGAAGATAATCAACATAATTTATGGCTGGCAACCCTTGATGGTTTAATGAAGTACGACCGCCAGGCGCGGACAATTAAACGTCACACAATAAAGACCGGAATGCCGAGTAACGTAAGTTACCGGATACTTCCCGACAATAATGGTGATCTATGGATTTCAACTGCCAATGGTTTGGTCTGTATGGATATTGAAACCGAGAAAATCACTGTCTATCAGCAGGGACATGGCCTGATGTCCAATCAATTTAATTATAACTCGGGATGGAAAGATGAAAACGGACAGCTTTATTTTGGGATGGTCCAGGGAATGATCAGTTTCAACCCCGAAGATATCAAGCAGCCGGAAACCAGCACAAAAGTCTCTGTCACGGCAATAACAGCATATGGTGTAAACGAGCATAATGAATACATTTCCTTTTCCGATATTCCGATCCAGTTGTCTCACGAACAATCGACAGTTGAAATAAAATTCTCATCCATGAGTTACCTAGCGCCCGATCTGGTTCGTTATGCTTATTTTATGGAAGGATTTGATCAGAAGTGGAATTATCCTTCCGAATCTCACTATGCTTATTACACAAAACTCCCCCCTGGGAATTATATATTCAAAGTAAAAGCAACCAACATTTCCGGTATTTGGAATGAGGATCCAGTATCGCTAAAAATCATTATACTACCTCCCTGGTGGCTTTCCGGTACAGCAAAGATATTCTATTTAATTCTACTGGTTATATCTATATATCTTCTTTCCCGTTTCCTGCAAGTTAAAAACAGGAAAAAAGTGACCGAGAGTATTCAAAGACTTGAACAGGAAAAAGAAACAGAACTGTATCAGGCCAAGATTAATTTCTTTATAAACATTGCCCATGAGATTAGGACTCCGCTAACGCTAATTAAAAGTCCATTAGACAAAGTCATGAAAGACCAGACTATTCCTAGAAGCGCTCAACCATATCTCTCTACCGTCAATAAAAATACAGATCGCCTGTTAGCGCTTGTCAATCAACTTCTGGATTTCAGAAAGACTGAGATAGAAGGATACAGCCTGAATTTTATAAAGACAGACATCGAACTCCTACTGGTGGATATTTGTGATCGTTTCCGAAATACAGCAGAAGAAAACGGACTATCTATAGAGTTACAAATTCTATCGAAGCAGAAATATGCTTATGCCGATAAGGAAGCATGTACGAAGATAATCAGTAATCTGCTCACCAATGCGGTCAAACATGGACAAAATCATATTTTAATAACCCTTTCCTATTCGAAGGAAGAAGAGTTATTTCAGATTGATATCAGTAATGATGGAGAACCAATTCCTACAGACAGCAGAGAAAAAATATTCAAACCTTTCTTCCGAGGCGAGGATGCTCAGCATAAACAAGGTACCGGTCTGGGATTGCCTTTGGCCAGATCGCTGGCAGAAATGCACCGGGGCTCTCTAGAACTTATTAACTCCACCGACAGCAATACGACTTTTCGTCTTTGTTTACCTACTAATCAACCCAATTCAATCCGTCTCTCGACGGAAGAGCGGATTATGACATTGAACGATTCATTTACAGGGTATAAGAACGATCCGTCCCGTCTAACCATTCTTGTGATTGAAGACAATATGGAGATGAAAAACTATATTGGCAGCGAACTGAATATGCATTACAACATTGTCACGGCCAATCATGGGAAAGAGGCATTAGAGAAACTCGAAGAATTTGGTATACAGCTGATAGTGAGCGATGTAATGATGCCCATTATGGATGGATTTACCTTTCTAAAAATAATCAAGACCAATCTGGAATTTAGTCATATACCGGTTATATTACTAACAGCAAAAAATACAATACAATCCAAGCTCGAGGGATTAGAACTCGGAGCCGATGCTTATATTGAAAAACCGTTTACAATGGATATACTGTTTGCACATATTGCGAATCTGCTTGCAAACAGGGAAAATATCCGAAACTCATACGCGCAGTCGCCAGTAGCCCATTTGAGATCCATGGCATACACCAAAGCTGACGAAAATTTCCTTGGGAGACTCAATGATATTATTATGGAGAATATAAGTGATATAACCTTGGATGTAGACCGTATTGCCGATCAAATGAATCTTAGTCGTGCCACTCTTTATCGAAAAATAAATGCGTTGTCAAACCTTACACCAAATGAACTGATAAGTATTGCCCGGCTAAAAAAAGCGGCAGAACTGATTTTGCAAGGTGAACTTAAAATATTTGAAATATCAGAAGCGGTAGGTTTCAGTTCACAGTCTTATTTTTGTCGTGCTTTCACCCAACAGTTAGGTATGAGCCCAACCGAGTACGGAAAAAGGAATAAAGAGTAATTATGTAATTCAAGTTTCGCAAGTTGCTAACTTGCCAATTTTAGTTCATAAAAGTTGATA
>NZ_CALNAT010000258.1 GCF_937873925.1 uncultured Proteiniphilum sp.
ATAGATACTTCGGATAATGTAAAGGTTTCTATCAATAGCTTGCTTGAAACCATCCTGCTTGCCCTCGTTATTGTGGGTCTTGTTGTTTTATTATTCCTGGGGCGATGGAGGGCTACCGTAATTATCATGGTGGCTATCCCCATTTCGCTCATTGGATCGTTCATCTATTTGTATATCACGGGAAACACCATTAATATTATTTCGTTGTCGGCACTTTCGATCTGTATCGGCATGGTAGTGGACGATGCAATAGTGGTACTTGAGAATATTACCTCGCATATTGAACGTGGTAGTCGTCCCCGGCAAGCGGCGATTTACGGTACCGAAGAGGTCTCGCTTTCCGTGATCGCATCCACCTTAACCATTGTCGCGGCTTTCCTGCCGATGACTTTAGTTGGCGGTCTTGCAGGGGTAATGTTCAAACAGCTCGGATGGATGGTGACCATCATCATTACTCTTTCAATGATCATTGCGTTGACACTTACCCCGATGATGAGTGCCAAAATGTTGAGAGCGACGAAAGAAGCGAAAGTGAGTAAATTCGACAAATGGTATAACAAGCATATCCTTCCGTTGCTCGACAAATTAGACTTAGCTTATGGTAAGTTAGTGAACGGAGTGGTGAGAAAACGCGGTATTACATTGGGTGTGATTATAGGTATATTCATTATTGGGGCCGTAGTATCGGCTGTGACACTTAAAACCGAATTTATGCCGAGCTCTGATAATAATACCATCTCAATGACTGTGGAATTGCCTACAGGGACGAGGATGGAGTTAGCCCACACCACGGGTCAGCAGATCAATAGGCTGATAGAAGAGAAGTATCCTGAGATAGAGATCAATTCTTTTACTGTAGGGCAGGCTGATGAAGACAATATTATCGCCTCCATTCAAGAAAACGGAGCGCATATTATGAGTTTTAATATCCGTACGAAGGAGGCCAGGTTCAGGAAAAGATCCGTGGATGATATTTCGGACGACTTGCGCAGGGATCTTGAAGCTATCCCGGCAATCAGCAATTTTGTAGTGACACCCGGGGGAAATATGGGAGCTATGGGAGGCGGAAGCACGATGGATGTGGAGATCTATGGGCATGATTTTACCGAAACCGATCAGCTTGCCGCAGAAGTAAAATCTAAATTAGAGAATATCAAAGGTCTGCGAGACATCGTCGTTTCCCGTCAGGATTATCGCATGGAATACCAGATTGAGTTCGACCGGGAAAAACTCTCACTCAACGGTTTGAGTATGGGGACCGCTGCCGGTGCTGTCAGGAACCGCATAAACGGGATGACGATGACAAGTTTTCGCGAAGAAGGTGAGGAATATGATATCCGTGTACGTTATGACGAACAATCGCGCCAATCCTTGGAGGATGTTGAAAATATATTGATATACAATCCGATGGGCGTGGGAGTACGTGTGCGGGATTTGGGAAAAGTGGTGGAGAATTCTTCACTGCCTGAGATCGACCGTAAAGATCGCCAGCGAATAGTGACTGTGAGCGGCTCTCTCTATAACCGCGCTTTGAGCGATGTAGCCGCAGATGTGAGCAGTGCCGTTTCAACTTTGGATATTCCAACGGGAATACAAGTGGAGATAGGTGGTTCGATCGAAGACCAGCAGGAGTCGTTCTCCGATTTGACAATGTTGATTGTCATCGTTATCCTGTTGGTATATATTGTAATGGCATCCCAATTTGAATCACTCACATACCCGTTCATTATCATTTTTTCCATTCCGTTCGCGTTTATAGGCTCGTTGCTGTTACTTGCGATTACCGGTGAACCACTCGGAATTATGGGGCTCATTGGACTGGTCATGCTCGTAGGGATGGTGGTGAAGAACGGTATTGTGCTTGTAGACTATATCAACCTGAACCGGGAGCGGGGAATGTCGATCATCACGGCTGTTGTCCACGGTGGAAGATCGAGGTTACGCCCGGTTTTAATGACTACGCTTACCACAATTCTCGGTATGGTTCCATTGGCTATCGGCACAGGGCAGGGATCTGAAATGTGGCAATCGCTCGGTATTTCTATTATCGGAGGGATGACCTTTTCAACGGTTGTAACGCTTGTCCTTATTCCCGTACTTTACTCAATTTTCGGAGGAAACGGGGTGAAACGTCAACGCAAAAAACATTATGAGAAGATTTCCAGGCACAATAAAACCCTAACCATTATTAAACAAGCAGAAGGATGAGACCGGCATGAGAATCAATGTGACAAACGACTGTTGGCTGCGCCGATTTTCAATTCAACGGAACGAAGTGTAGTTAAGGTGAACAGTAGAATCAAGAGTCAAGAACCAAGACTATAGAAATTCCAAAATTCTTGGGACATCCTGGATTTCCCCACTTCTCCACTTCCAACTTCTAACTTCTAATTTCTAACTTCTAATTTCTAACTTCTAATTCAAAATTCAAATGAAAGCAGTTTTGATTATATTTGACCAGGCACACTATAGCCAGATAGAGAGAGACCTGCCTAAACTAAATATTCGGGGATTTTCGTCCTGGAAAGAAGTTTACGGCCGAGGCAGCAACACCGGGGAACCTCATTATGGCAGCCACGCATGGCCATCGGTAAATAATGCTATTATTACAATAGTTGAAAACGACAGGGTGCCGTTATTGCTTAAATATCTAAAAGAACTTGATAATGAGTATAACAATTTAGGGCTTCGTGCTTTTGTGTTGAACGTGGAAGATATGGTGTGATCCTGAAATCAAACATTTTCAATAAAATTGAAAATGCCTAATTTTAATGAACATACATTTAAGTCAGAAGCCGGGCATGGATGTGTCCGGCTTTTTTGGAGGGGTATAATAACAAAATATAGTTCATACAAATGAAGCGGTATATAATTCTGTTTCTTTCATTACTATTCTTTTTTTCGCCTGTTTTAGCACAGCGGAAAAAAGTCGGCCTGGTTTTAAGCGGGGGAGGTGCAAAAGGTGCGGCTCATGTGGGTGTATTGAAAGTGCTTGAAGAGGCAGGAATACCGGTTGATTACATTGCCGGGACAAGCGTCGGGGCAATTGTCGGGGGACTGTATTCGATAAACCACGACATTCATACGCTGGATAGTATGTTCAGATGCCAGGATTGGAGGTTTTTGTTCAGTGATGATATTGACAGGCGCTACAGAATGTATTCGACAGAAGAATACAGGGAAAAATATCTTGTCAGCTTACCCTATCATCTCAAACAAAGACAAGAAAACCCGGCAGGGCTTATTACCGGCCATAATTTATATAATTTGTTTTCCAATATGACTGTCGGATATCACGAAGTCGAATCGTTCAACGATCTCCCGATTCCCTTTGCTTGTGTCGCGGTCGATTTGGTTTCGGGGAAGCAAGTCGTATTGAATAAAGGCTCACTACCTAAGGCGATGCGGGCAAGCATGGCGATACCGGGCGTTTTAAAGCCTGTTGTACAGGATAATATGCTACTGATAGACGGTGGACTGTTAAATAATATCCCGACAGACGTTGTCATGGATATGGGTGCTGAGATCATTATCGGTGTCGATTTAAGCGTAGCCTGGAAAACAGATGAAGAGGTAAAACAATTATCCGGCATGTTGGGTCAGATAATGAATATCATTATTGAAAACGAGAATTACGAGAAAAATAAAAATAACATTGACTTACTTCTTAATCCCGACCTGAAAGGATTCGAGGTGACAAGTTTCTCGCAACAAAATATAGAAGAGATGATCCGGAGGGGCGAAGAGGTTGCAAGGAAGCATTGGGATGAATTAATACTGTTGAAAAAACAAATATATGAAGGGGTAGATGTTGAAGAACCACCTGAAAAAAGCAAATATATAATAGCGGATAGTTGGCAATTGGGAAATATCTCGTTTGACGGCATATCTGATTATGTTGAAAGTTGGTTAAGAAAACGTCTTCCTATAAAAGAAAATACATCCATATCGATGCAGGATATAGAAAAGACGATTGCTGTTCTGTATGGTACCGATCTTTTTTCTCAGGTAGAATATCAATTGGGTAATGATATCCCGCATCATATTCATTTTTCACTAAAGAACAAGCCGCTGAATAAATTGAATATCGGGGCACGTTTCGATTCCGAAGAATTTGCCTCTATATTGCTGAATACAACAATCAATCATCAGTTTATACGCGGATCGATTTTTTCGGTAACCGCCCGTTTGAATAGCAATCCATACCTTTTGCTTTCTGAACAAATCGGAAATACGTACGAGTCTAAAATAAGGCTTTCATACCGGATCAGGTATAACGATATTTCATTACGCGAAAAAAAGAGGACGGTTGATCATTTTACTTTTGTATCCCATTCACCGGAAATATCCTATTCGAGATCCGGCCATAATGTAAATTATGGAATTGGGCTGCATTACGATTATTTTAATTACAAAGAGAAGGTTTTTTATGAGGATTTTAAGGAATTTGCTTTAACGCCTGAAGGCTTTTTCAACTATTTCGCCGCGCTTACGTTTGACAGTCGCGATCAAAGCTATTATCCGACAAGAGGTTTCTATATGAATATGCAGGCCCAGATGTTTACCGACGATTTGATCAGGTATAAAAAAGACACGCCGTTTTTTTCTGTCATATGCGATCTGAACGGAATTGTCAGTTTCTTCGATCGATTTTGTATGATTCCATCCCTCCAAACCCGCATTCTTGTGGGTAATAATATTCCATTCATATATCAGAACTATATGGGAGGCGAACTTGACGGAAGATACCTGTCACAGCAGATCTCTTTCCCGGGTATCCAGAGGGTTCAACTTTTCGATAATTCGCTTCTTATTGCAAAATTGAAACTGCGGCAAAGGCTTTGGGAAAATCATTATGTAGCAGTTTCGGGGGCATACGTGAACAGTAGTGACAAATTTGATATGCCAGCCAGCAGGGATATATGGGGAAGCTCGATTCAATATTCTTACAACAGTAATTTGGGCCCGGTCGGATTGCAACTCTCTTATTCTGACCATGAGAAACGATTGAACGTTTTTGCGAGTATAGGATATAATTTTTGATCACTGCTATTCAGAATTTTGCAAAAAAATTAAATCAGGTTCAGGTTGTTTAATTATGCGAACTATGAAGCATCACTTTATGATGTAACCGTTTTCTTAACCGAAGGATAAATAGTATCTTTGCGGTGTTTTCAGGTAATTAAACCCGGACATTATCATGTTGTATTCATTGCTCCAGAACTCCTATTTTTCGGTTTTTCTTATTATAGCGCTCGGCTATATGCTGGGACGCATCAAGATCAAAGGTATTTCGCTAGATGTGTCGGCAGTTATCTTTATCGCCTTGTTATTCGGCCATTTTGGTGTGACTATCCCCAGCTCATTAGGATATTTCGGGCTGGTGTTGTTTATTTTCACTATCGGCCTGCAATCGGGTCCCGGTTTTTTCGATTCGTTCCAAAAGAACGGTAAAAACCTGTTGATGATGGCACTGATCATTGTTGTCAGTGCCGGCGCTGTCGCATTGGGATTGGCTTATTTCCTGGGTATAGATATGCCGGGAGTGACGGGACTGATCGCCGGCGCATTGACCAGTACGCCGGGATTGGCAGTAGCCATCGACAGTACCAATTCACCGCTCGCTTCAATCGCATACGGTATTGCTTATCCGTTCGGAGTGATAGGAGTGATCCTGTTCGTGAAATTCTTCCCTAAGATGATTGGTGTCGATTTGCAGCAGGAGGCGCTTCGGCTCGAACGGCACGAAAAGGCGGCTTATCCCGAAGTGAATTTTGCTATTTTCAGGGTGAAAAATCCTACCGTATTCGGTAAATCTTTGTCCGAACTACAGATCCGCAGCATGACGGGAGCCGTTATCTCCCGCCTGATCCACGATGGTGTAATGGTAATTCCCCGGGCAAGGACCATCCTCAGGGAAGGAGACCTGGTGAAAGCCGTGGGAACGGATAATTCACTGAACCAGCTCGCACTGTTTATCGGTGAACGGACCGAAATAGAGCTGCCTGTCGATCAGGATCAGGTGGTGGAGTCGCTCCTGGTTACCAATAAACGGATAGTGGACAAGACGCTGGGGGCATTAGATCTTTCACGGGCGTATCATTGTAATATTACACGCATCCGGCGGAGTGGAATAGTCCTCTCTCCCACACCCGACCTGAAGCTGAAATTCGGCGATAAAGTGGTGGTCGTAGGTGAACGGAAGAGCGTGCAGGAAGTAGGCCTGTTACTGGGTAACAACGAGAAGAAATTATCCGACACCGATTTTTTCCCTATTGCGATGGGAATTGTTCTGGGTATACTGGTCGGGCAGTTGCAGATATCCTTTTCCGATTCGTTCTCTTTTTCCCTGGGATTGACGGGAGGAGTGTTGATCACGGCACTTGTGTTGAGTAAACTGGGGAAAACAGGGCCAATCCTCTGGTCGATGTCGGGCATGTCAAACCAGTTATTGCGACAATTGGGGCTGTTGCTTTTCCTTGCGGAAGTGGGTACATCGGCGGGTGCCAACCTCTTCGCCACGTTCCAGACCTATGGCTTACCCTATTTCCTTACCGGAGCGGTTATCACCCTGGCGCCTATGATCGTGGCCGGATTGCTGGGATTTTATGTCTTTAAGATTCCTATCTTAGACCTGATGGGTACCATTGTCGGCGGTATGACCAGTACCCCGGGACTGGCCACTGTCGATTCAATGACCGACAGTACCGCTCCCAGCGTAGCTTATGCCACAGTATATCCCGTTGCCATGGTATTATTGATCGTATTGATACAAATACTGGCGCTGTTTTGATAACAGTTGATAACAGATTCGGGATCTGTTATTCAGCGATCTTCAGCACTACATTTCCCGTTTTTTGCCCGGTTTCTACATAACGGTAGGCATCGACAATCTCGTCCAGCTTGTAATATCTGTCGATTACGGGTTTAAAGGTGCCTGCTTCGAAAAGATTTCTTAGGAAAATAACATCCGCCTGCGTAATGGCAGGGATGGGAAATAATACTTTCTTTCCATTTCTGAATACTGTAGAGAGCGCCAGGAAGATGTTCTCTCCATTTTTGCCCAACTCGGTAGATATGTAGATGCCGTTTTTGCTGAGTAACGGTTTGCATCGTCCGAAGGAACTTTTGCCTACGGCGTCGAAGATGAATGAGAACTTTGTCCCGGTTTTTGTGAAATCCCCGGTTTGGTAGTCAATTACCCGGTCGGCACCAAGAGATCGGATCAGTTCCACATTTTTTGTGTTGCATACTGCCGTCACATTCGCTCCGAAATGTTTTAATAATTGTACGGCAGCCGATCCGATAGCCCCTGTCGCACCGTATACCATTACATCATTTCCTTTTTCGACCTTTGCTGCCCTGATATTGCCTAATGCATAATGGGCGCCTTCCGTGACAGGAGCGGCATCGTAAAAGGTGGCATTGGAGGGCATGATAGTTATGGCGCTGTCTTCCCCGATGGCGAGGTATTCTGCATGTCCGCCGAAATGGTTATCGTCGAACCCGAATATCTTGTCTCCTTTTCTGAATCGGGTAACGCTTTTCCCCGTCTCTTCCACTACACCGGTAAATTCACATCCCAATACCCGGATCTTTGGGCGGAACAGACCGCTCCAGAATCTCGATACAAAATATTGGGCGCTTCGAAATCCGCTGTCGGTACGGTTTACTGTGGATGCAACCACCTTTATCAACACTTCATTATCTTTTAGTTCCGGTTTATCAACCTCTGTGATTTTTACGACTTCCGGCGAACCATACCGGGTATAAACGGCTGCTTTCATATGATTAATGTTTAGAGCAAAGAATAAAGAGCAAAGATATATGCATCAGGACTTATTATTTATTTCCGGGTTGTGATCGTTACCTCTCCTTAGCGCATTGATTTTTATCAAGAGGGAATTTAAAATATTCAAGTTTCGCAAGTCGTATGATTGCAACTAAAACCTCCGACTAACAATATTTTATGACCCATAATAGTGCTCGTTCGCTAAAAGAGTAGAACTCGCTTCGCTTTGGACAGCTACTCTTTTGACGCTTATCTCGCACTATGGGTCCCCACAAAATATCTAAAGGTCTCCCTTTTAGTTGCATACATTATAAATTTACATGCAAAACTTAAGTAAAATATTTACACAAAAATAGTATATTTTCGATAAGAACAGAGGAATATCTGAACCGAATTTCGATTTAAGATGTTCTATTGTTCATAAGGTTACTAAACGAAAAGTTAAAAATAAAAATCAACACATTATCAAATTATTTAAATCAATTCATCTCATTGGCATATTAACTAATTAGCATATTGGCTCATTGAGTTTCATATTGGTTTTATACAATAAATTGAATAACTGAGAAATGGCAATTATCAAGAGTATCCTCGATACTGACCTTTATAAGTTTACCACCGGTTACGCCTATTCGAAGCTCTTTCCGAGGGCTTACGGTGAGTTTGAATTTATAGACCGCAGTAACGGCGACTATCCGGAGGGATTCGACCGGTTACTGAAAAAAGAGTTGGAAAAGATGACAAACCTCGCGCTCACCAAAGAGGAAGAGGCGTTTGTAAGAAAGCAGATGCCTTACCTGCCGCCTATCTATATAGATTTCCTGAAAGGGTTTCGGTTTGATCCTTCGGAGGTGGAAGTCACTATGGAGGGAAGCAAGTTGCATGTGAAAGCGCTTGGGCTTCTCTACCGTGCCACCCTTTGGGAGACGCCTATCCTGGCGACCGTCTCAGAGCTCTATTTCCGCGAAACAGGACGCTATCCCGACCTGAAATATATGGAGGAGGTGACTGTGGAAAAAGCAAAGAAGATGCAGGAGCATACCCTATCTGTCTCTCTTTTCGGAATGCGGCGTCGCTTCAGTGCCGATGTGGAAGACCGGGTGACCGGATTGTTGAAGCAGCATGCCGGCGCTAGTCTCTACGGGACAAGCAACGTATATATGGCGTTTAAACATAACCTGAATGTGTCGGGAACCCATCCGCACGAATGGGTGCAGTTCCACGGGTCTATCTATGGTTATAAGATGGCCAACTACATGTCGATGGAGAACTGGATCAATGTCTACGACGGTGACCTGGGTACCGTGCTGACCGATACTTACACGACCGATGTCTTTCTGCGTAACTTCAGCAAGAAACATGCCTCGCTTTTTACCAGTCTGCGCCACGACAGCGGCGATCCATTATTGTTTACCGATAAGGTGATCCGGCGGTATGAGGAGTTGCGTGTCAATCCAAAACTTAAATATCTGGTCTTTTCCGACAGTTTGAATGTGGATAAGGCCATCCAAATCAAAGAGTACTGTGGCGGCCGTATCGGCACCACTTTCGGGATCGGTACCAACCTGACTGCCGATGTGGGGAACAATATCAAAGGGATGAATATCGTGATGAAGCTTTTCCGTTGCAAGATGACACCCCGCGAGGAGTGGCAGGAGTGCATCAAACTGTCGGACGTGGAAGGAAAACACACCGGCAGCGAACGGGAGATTGCGATTGCGCAGGCGGTGCTGGGGTTATAGTAGTTTACTGCATTCCAATACTTTGGTAATTTTCAGTAATGCTTTTACTTCCCGGTCAAACGTACCTTCACTATTGTCGAGATTATAACATACCTGAATAGCAGTATAAATATCAGGAATGTAAAAGTCAACTTCAATACCTTGATTATAGAAATAAACGGCATCATTACGACCGTATTTACGCAGTAAATTTACCGCTACCATATTCTCCCATAAAGAAGTATTCCCGTCCAACAAAAAGAGACTTTCACTGAAAAGGTTGACAGATATAAGAAGGTTTAACTAACTAAGTTTACTTATCTAAAATATACTATAACTAACCAGGTTGACACCATCTCTAAATCAGTTTACACTTTCAAGATACTATCCCTATTTAAGTTTACATATTCTTTAAAATTTATTTGAGTACAATATTAATAAAAAAAGGTATAGCTGTACTCGCTTCGATTGCCCGCCCCGTCTACAGCGGTAAAAACCAGTTGTTGCTCCTCTCCGCGGTTAAGCCGGCTGTCATCGAACCGGTAGGTATAGACCGATGATTTGCTGTCGTGTGTGAAAAGTATAAACTCCCCGTTGATCTCCCCTCTGAAGAAAGTAATACCGCTTTTATCATCCGTAAGACGGATGCGTATACGTTTTTGATTCACCCAGGAGCCCGGCTCTATGGGTATTATCACGGGTACGATGGTGTCGGCAGATATCGCGTAGCGGTCCCCCAACTCCCGGATAACCACCGTTATGCCTCCGCGTACATACTTTCCTCCGATCCAACTCTCCGATCCTTTGTCGCTGACCCTTACGATACCGTAATTTTCTTTGTTCCGCAGCGTGTCGGTATGCATGCCGATCCACATGTCTGCATGGTCGTGCAACGGCACGGGACTGTCGTTCACCCGGTGCAGGTCGGAATAATGATCCCGGCTTCTGGTGGAGGAATGGGAGAAACAAAAGTCGCTGTATAGGTTCCCTTTCGGAATATGAAGTTGAAAGCCCGCCTCCATGTGGGAATTATAGAGGTTCCACGCCATCCGGTTATTGCATTCCGGCCTTTCGGGGATAGGCTGGGATTTTCCGTTGACCGTGAAATTGTAGTTGAGCCTGTTCCCGTAATGATCCTCCAGTTCGTACCGGAACCGGTAGGGCCTCTCTTCGTCGATATTGATATATCCGTTATTTTCGGCTTCATAGAAGGGAAGGGTGTTCCCCGGATTGATGAATGATTTCATAAAGAACGACTTGCGCTTTCTCCAATCTTCGAAGTCGACGAAAGAGTTCAGCATACGTGTTTCCGCAAATGAAAACCGGTTTATGGTGCTGCTGAATACCTGCCGGTCGTCTACAAAAAGGCGGATATGCTTTACACCATAGATATTGTTCTGGCCGTCCATCCTGTCGTAGGCTTTCACTCCTACGCCGATACGTCCCCACGCGTCGATATTTCTTCCCAATGCCGATGGATTGCCTGCTTTGTCTTTACTGATATTAAGCCTGATAGGATTGATGCTACCGTTGATCACCCCTTTTTCCATCACAGGATAAAAAGCGATCCCCTGCAAATCGGGTTTCCGGGTGTCGGGTATCTTGGCCAGGAATTCCAACACGTCCAGTGGCTCTTCAGAGTGGGTGTCGCGTATTTCAAAGTGGAGATGTGGCCCGCCGGAACTGCCTGTGTTGCCGCTTAAAGCGATTTGTTCGCCTTTTTTTACCGGTAATATGCCTGGCTCCGGATAGAGAGTGACGCTGAATCGCTCCTGTTGGTATTGTTGTTCCTTCACCCATTCAGCGATCTCTTTGGAGAAGCTGTTAAGGTGGGCATAGACACTGGTGTGGCCGGTAGAGGGATGATCAACATAGAGCGCCAGCCCGTAGCCCCCGGGAGAGACGCTGATGCGCGATACATATCCGTCCTCGATGGCGAGGATAGGTTTGTCGACCAACTGTTGTGTCTTGAAATCGATCCCCGAATGAAAATGGTTGTTCCTTAGCTCACCGAAGTTGCCGCTGAGTGCCGGCGGAATGGTGACGGGATTTCTATACTGTTGTGAATAGGAGAGGAGGGTGCTGGTGAAAAACAGGAAAAATATAAATTGTAATTTGAATAGTCGCATGAAAGATAGTAAAAAATGAAAAGTGAAAAATGAATATTATTAAACCTTCCCACTTTCTAACAGTCCGAAAGCCGTGTCGATGATATCTTTCGCCACTTCATTCTTTGATTTCAGTGAGAACGATTGCTTTTCGCCGTCACGGGAAAGGATCGTCACCTTGTTCGTATCGTGTCCGAAGCCTGCCCCTTTGTCATTCAGAGAGTTGAGTACGATACAGTCCAGGTTTTTTTCTTCCATTTTTTTCATCGCGTTGCTCTCTTCGTTGTTGGTCTCCAGTGCAAAGCCGACGGTCAGTTGTCCCGGTTTTTTAATTTTTCCCAGCGAAGCCGCTATATCCGGATTGGGAATAAGCGAGAGCGAGAACTTCTCCTTTCCTGAGCGCTTTATCTTCTCCTCCCTCATCTGTTCCGGCCGGTAGTCGGCTACTGCCGCCGAAAGGATGGCCCCATCCATTTGCGGGAATATCTTTAGCGCGGCATCATACATCTCGTTGGCCGACTCCACATTCACCCTTAGTATATTGGGATGTGTGGCCGACAGCATAGTGGGGCCTGTGATCAGGATCACCTCTGCGCCGCGTGAAGCGCACTCTTCTGCCAGGGCAAATCCCATCTTGCCGGAAGAGAAATTGCCGATGAAGCGCACCGGATCGATCCGTTCATAGGTCGGCCCGGCAGTGATCATTATTTTTTTTTTGTTGAGATCGTTTCCTGTGGAGAGGATCTGTTCCAGAATTGCCACAATATTTTCCGGTTCTTCCATCCTGCCTTTTCCTTCAAGGTGGCTGGCCAACTCTCCTTCGGTTGCATCGATGATCCGTACCCCGTCGTTTTTCAGCTTTTCGATATTGCGTTGGGTGGAGATATGCCTGTACATGTCGAGATCCATAGCCGGCGCCACGAATACAGGCGCCTTCATCGAAAGATAGGTCGTGATCAGCATATTGTCCGCGATTCCGTGGGCCATCTTGCCGATGGTGGCGGCCGTGGCCGGCGCCACGATCATCAGGTCTGCCCACAGCCCCAGATCCACATGGCTGTGCCAGGAGCCGTCGCCGGAAGCGAAGAATTCGCTGATCACCGGTCGCCCCGACAGTGCGGAGAGCGTCACCGGCGTGATAAACTCTTTTCCGGCCGGAGTGATCACAATCTGCACTTCCGCCCCTTTTTTTATCAGCAACCGGGTGAGTATAGCCGATTTATAGGCCGCAATGCTCCCCGTGACACCCAATACAATATGTTTTCCCTGAAGTGACATAATATTTTTATAGGTACAAATATAAGAAGAATTTCCGTACTATCGGCGTCCGGAGCCATAAAGTAAATATCGTGCGATACGTTTGTTGCCCGTCACACGTCGAACCTCATCTCCAACTGATAACTTTCAGAAATAATTATATTTAATAATGTAAATATTGTAATAAGACTTGGAAAAACTAACCGTATTAAGCTTTAAATAGTCTTTTATAGTTAAATAAATTTAATTATAGAAAAATATCAGGTACTTTGTATTGCATAATACCTTGCTTAAAGTATCTTTGTGGTGTAAAAACGATACAGAGATGAATATTGAAAATACGCAAAGTCAGATGCGAAAGGGAGTACTGGAATACTGTATTCTTTCCATCATTAGAAGGGGCGAAGCCTATCCCGGCGATATCATCGATGAGATGAAGGGTGCCGGGTTACAGCTTTTGGAGGGAACCCTTTACCCTCTGCTCAATCGCTTGAAGAATGCGGGGATACTTACCTACCGGTGGGTGGAAAGCACTTCGGGTCCTCCACGTAAATATTTCTGCCTGACGGGGAAAGGAAACGAGTTTTATATCCTCCTGCAGGCCACGTGGAATGAACTGGCGACGGGAGTAGAGACCCTTACCCAAAAGAGGGGCGAGTTATATGATAATCAATCAGAATAGAATCCATATGAAGAAAGTAATCAACATTAATTTTCAGGGACAGGTGATTGCCATTGAAGAAACTGCATACGAAATACTGAAGCAGTACATTGGCAGTCTCAAAATCTATTTTTCGCGGGAAGAGGGCGGCGATGAGATTGTGAACGATATAGAATGCCGTATAGCCGAACTGTTCGGTAATCGTTTGAAGCATGGCATCAATTGTATCACCGATGAAGATGTGAAGGCTATTATCGACAGCATTGGCAGACCGCAGGATTTTGATTCGGATTACGAAGAGGCAACTGCTTCCGAACAAGAGTCGCAGTCAGAAAATCCCGGTTCCCCCAAAAGCGAGTCGTGGTCCGCCGGTAGTGAACGCCAGAGCCTGTACAGGAATGCCAGTGACCGGATCATAGGGGGTGTTTGCAGCGGACTGGCGCACTATTTCAAAACCGATCCCGTATGGATACGGATCCTTTTTGTACTGTTTTTCGGTATTCTCTTCTGGATATATATTATATTATGGATCGTATTAAAGCCGAAAGAATTGAAATCGAATGTTTCCAAGCGGCTCTACCGGAACCCTAATGACCGCTTTATCGGTGGGGTGTGCGGTGGTATCGCGGCCTATTTCCGGATTGACTCCTGGATACCGCGTGTCCTGTTCCTTCTGCCGCTTGTGCTGAATATGGTAGGGATGATCTCTATTTTCCCGTTGAACCGGATCTTCGAGCATGTGGGGTTCAACTGGAATTTCAATATGAGTATGGTCCTGATTTATGTTGTCCTGTGGGCTATTATTCCCGTGGCAAAGACAGTGAAACAGAAATTAGAAATGATGGGTGAAGAGGATTATATCCGTTCCATTCGTGAAAAGGTGACCGACAATGTGGCGAGTTCAAGGAGCCGTGCCGGAAATGAAGGCACCCCGCGCCCGGTAGAAAAAGAAGATGTTTCCCGTTTCGCAGAGGTAGGCAATGACAATGAAAGACCCGGAATGGAGGAGATGCCTCCTGAACCGCCCGTATCGGGGCGCCGTGGAGAAGTGGTATCCCGTTCGGAGCGATCCGGTTGCCTGAATGCGTTCGTCATCTTGCTGAAGATCATCTTCTTCTCTTGTGTAGGGATCTTCTTATTGGTATTGATCGGGATTTTTATCGGATTATTGGTGACCGGCACGCATCTGTTGCCGTTGAAATCATTGTTTATCGATCCCGGTTATGAGACCAATCTGCTCTTTACGTCGCTGGGTCTGATCTTCCTTGTTCCCGTCGCAGCGGTTGTTGTATGGATCATACGCCGTGCTATGAAAGCCAAATCGCGTCCGGCTATCGGAATAGTCGCCTCTTTGCTCTGGATCGCCGGCCTCGTGATGACCGGCATCCTGGGTGCACGGATAGCCGACAAGTTCAACGTGGAAAGCTCCAGTGAAAGGACCGTTTCCATTACGCCGGTCACCTCCGGTAAGATGTATGTGGAAATGCAGCCTTATGCCGAAGATTATGCCGAACTCAGGACATTCAGGACAGTGTATGGGGTCGATTTCGGAATCAATCACGAATTCGACGAACTGCCCTATACCACGATCAATGAAGATTCGCTCCTTTTTGATAATATTAATATACAGATAGGTAAAAGCAGCGACTCGTTGTTCCATGTGCGGGTCATATCTGCCCTACACGGCAGGGATCTTCGTTCCGCCAAAGCCGATATATCACAGTTCTCTTATGATATTGTACAGAAGGACTCCGTGTTGTTGCTTCCTGAATTTTTATCGGTGCCGGTAAATCAGGGATTCAGGAACCAGAGCATCACCGTGGAAATATCGGTACCGGGGGGCAAAACAATTGAAATGAGTGAAGCATTGCGGGATTACAAAGACAACAGGCCTCCGGCCGTCGTACGCAAGAGGATCAGGAATTACTCACGCAATACCAACTATCTGCCTGTAGATATTTCCGAGGAGGGTGAAGTTTTTATGACACTTTCTACTGACTCAATATAAATAACTTTCTCAATCTACTCTACTTGACTTTTCATTGTGAATCGGAAGCCGTTCCCCTGTGGAGCGGTTTTCCTTTTTTAAATGTCGGCATTTATTTCTTCAAAACGGGCAGCCGCATTCAAAAAATGCGCGGTGATCCAGAATACAGTCCAACTTTCGGAATAGCCTCCGCGAAGCTTGTGGACATTCGACATATCACCGTGCTGTGCAAAATTGGTCTGCTGTAATTGTTCGCCTTGACTACCATACGCGTTGGTCAGTTGATAACAGCTGCGATACATAACGGAAGCCAATTTTTCCAATCTTTCGTCGTTTAAATAAATTCCCATCTTATACACTTCGGGAGCAAACAATACACCATATACATCAATATGTTGGTTTTGCGGTGAAACAACCGTCCATCCGGTTGTTTTAAAATTGTAATCCGCCATGCGGCCCGCCGGTAATGGAATATCCCATACCACCACATAACTTAAACAAACATCCATCGCATGTTTCGCCCAATCCAGATACCGCTTCTCTTTGATTCGTTCATAAAGTTCGAGAAAACCTTGAAAAGCCGCCCAGGCCCCCTCTTTGTCTTCACAAGTAGCATCAAGTGTCCCTCCCCAATAACAGCCATTCATGGTTAGATGTCGATTGGCATACAATTCGGACGCTTTGATCGCTGCCTTTTTATAATCTTCATTGTCAAATAACTGGGAGGCGATCACCAATGGAGCTATATAAAAACCTTCTGCCGTGGAATGCGGATTCCAATCATCACGGAGGATACGTTTACTTTGTCCGTCGCACGCTTTACGAAGAAAGGCTTCCCATTTTGTTGTACGATAGTTTTTATTTTTTCGTGCCGTTTCTATCGCTTTGGAAAAATTATACATCGCTTGTCCGCACGAGACATGATCACCTCCATGAAATTTCTTTTCGGCGACATTATAACCGACAGGAAACAAACCTTCCTCGTCAATCGGATAAGTCGTCAAAAAATCAAGTGAACGTTGTACTTTATCCGTAATATCCGGATCGTTCAATCTGGGTGCTAATACCTGCAAAGCATAACCCGGAGAGGCTGCTTGTCCGCACCATCCCATCACCAGGTCTTTTCGAAGGGAAAGGTCATACATCCCGAAGCCACAAACGGACCCTTCCTCGATCCAACGCGTTTGCGCGAAACGATATTTGTCTTCTATTATAGTTTGAAAATCATCAAAACGCTCCCCCTTATAAGGTTTATGCAGATCTAATGAAGTGTACAATGGATGTTGGAACCCACTTCCTTCCCGTTCGATAGGATACAGTTCTATATAAAATTCTTTCTCGATAATTCTTCCGGGTTCCAGTGAAAGATAAGTGTCGGTGTATTTCATCGGAGTTCTTTGCAGCGCTTTAGCCACACTATGCCGGCCATTATAACCGATCGGGCCGGAATAAAGTACAAATTCCGTATATCCCTCATGGGCCTCTATCCCCATCGACCACCATTGATCACTTAATACGGCACCCCTAACAGGACTGGGAGTCGTATGAACAGCTGCCGCGTATTTTTCGGAAGCATTTTCGAGCATGACAAAAGGCATCGGATAACGATGATCTTCAAAGACGGCAAATTCTCCCGTACGGCCGGTATAAACCGGAATAATATCGGGATTCACTTTCGCACCCATTTCATTCCCGTAATATAAAACACCGGGAATAAGCGGTTTCAATCGGTCTCCACTCATCCGGAACCGTACCGACAGGGTTGCATGATGCAATGTATCTGTTCCTTTCCACTCAAACCGGCGCACACATTTTAGTAATCCGTTATCAAGCTTACGGTATGAATCTCTCAATAACATCTCACCTTCCCGCAAAACAAGTTTCCCCAGAAAGATCATCCAATCACCGGATTGTTGCACTTCTGTGGGATCCGCATGTGCCCAATCCGCCATCCAATCGTCGCTCCAGCCGGTAGCAATCGACCACAACCCTTCGTTCGGCGGCATCACCACGGCCTTTCCGTTGAAAGAGATTTGAGGACCATGATTATCAAACGAAACCGTCTGGCTTTTCACAATCAAAGATGTAGTAATAAAAAAAGTAACTGATAGAATAAGATATTTCATAGGGTAATAAGGAGTTAATTTGAGTTACGAAGATATACAATCTATCCGGTATAAACAATTGTTATCCGTTCAGATTCGGCCACAAACTAACCGTTTTATCTAATATATACTAAGCGGACAAGCCATCAAAACGAGCAAACAAACCGTTACTTTATTTTTCATTGTGAATCGGAATCCGTTCTCCTGTGGAGCGGTTTTCCTTTTTTTCTGATTAGGCGGTAAATCTGAAATAAATTTTAAAAATATTCGTTCAGGTACAGAAAAAACTATTATCTTTGCATCCGCAATTCAGAAACAGGTGCCTGTCCATTTTTCCAATGAAAGGAATAGATATTTCGGAACAGGCGGTTCGCATACATGGAAACTTGGATTTCTGATATAAACAGGCGGAGGCCTGTTCTCCTTTAAAATAATGACAATGCCCAGATGGCGAAATTGGTAGACGCGCTAGTTTCAGGGACTAGTGTTGGTAACAACGTGCAGGTTCGAGTCCTGTTCTGGGCACTGCAAATGCGCAGGTGGTGAAATTGGTATACACGCTACTTTGAGGGGGTAGTGCCGGTTACGGCGTGTGAGTTCGAGTCTCATCCTGCGCACTTTAACACCACCACACTCAATGGTGGTTTTTTATATTACTCTGGTTTTCAGCCTCTCATATTTTGCCATTTCAACTTTTTTATTCCCGAAAAATTGTAGTTAGGAAAGAGCAAACTCTTCGCGATTGTTGTTGGTTGTTTCTAATTATTTGGTATTCAGTAATATAATTATGATTTTGCCTCTATTGTTTGTCAATGAAAAAGTTCGAGTACCAACAGGTCACCCTGTTGATATTCGAATGATATATTTACGAAATATAGATTAACTTATTGTTTACCTGTTTGTTGTATATTAACCAGTGAAGTCATCTCTTTAAGAAAAAACACTATTTCTGGAAATCTTCTCCAAAAGATCGAAGCTGCTTTAATTGTATTGTAATTGTTTTCTTTTACTCTTCTTTTCTTCTTATCCAGTATGGATAAAGTTCTTTCATGATAAAGCCTGCAACTTCATCGAAACGTTCCGGAACGTCATCATTAGAATTTATTTTTTTCAGAAAAGCTTTCCACTGTATTTGTTTTATTTCATTTTTTGCAAACTCTTTCATAAAAATCGGATGGTCTTCAGAATATCGTGTGAAACGTCTTTCCAAAGTAGCGTTGATTGCGGATTCTAAATCTTCACTATTTATATCTAAATGAGAAAATTTCCCTTGTAAATTGTACACTTCCTGAGGAAAGCCAAACAAATAAATCAAATAGTCCCATTCATGTATTAAATCTATAGAAACTCCTCCTCCTTCCTCTTTTTTAGCACTATATGATTTTTTGTAATCTGTATTAGGCCGCCAATCAGGT
>NZ_CALNAT010000259.1 GCF_937873925.1 uncultured Proteiniphilum sp.
GAAAATTGTTTCTCAGGCAATGAATAGCGGTTCGATTCCGCTGTGCGCTACTAAACAGGAAAAGTGACTAAGCCCATCGCTTTTCTTGTTTTTTTTGTTTAATCTGAAGGTTAGCTGTAGAAAAATAATCTCATTAGCTCCACAAACTTATTATATATTTGTGAGGTTTAAAACAAGATCTGAATTTCTTGTCCTATGCAAAGCTGATTGAAAAGGAATGCTTTTAAATTTGCAAAGTGACGCCTTTGAATTAGTGCGAGTGATATTTTGCTAAACGAAAACGGAATGTTCTAAAAACAAAAATATGGAAAAAAGTAAATTACTTGAAATGAACAATGTCGGTATCGTTGTAGAGAATCTCGACAACGCTATATCTTTTTTCACAGAAATAGGATTGAATCTCGAAGGACGTGCTATAATCGAAGGGGAATGGGCTGGTCGTGTTACCGGCTTGGGCAATCAGAGTGTGGAGATTGCTATGATGGTTACTCCCGATGGACACAGCCGCCTTGAGATTTCAAAATTTATTATCCCGGCAATCGTTTCAGACCATCGAACAGCACCTGTTAATGCTCTTGGTTATCTACGCATAATGTTTAGAGTTGATAACCTTGATGAGTTGGTGTCCCGACTCATAGAAAATGGGGCTGAGCTTGTTGGTGAAGTCGTTCAGTATGAGAACGTCTATCGACTTTGCTACATTCGTGGAACGGAAGGGCTTCTAATTGGATTGGCAGAACAGCTATAAAACACACTTAAAAAATAAAACAAAATGACGGAAACAAAAATTCCAACAGTAGAAACACAAATGCTAATTAGAAAACCTGTTGCAACGGTCTTTCAGGCATTTATTGACCCGACAATCACGACTAATTTTTGGTTTACAAAATCAAGCGGACAATTAGAAGTAGGCAAAACAACCACTTGGGAATGGGAAATGTATGGCGTTTCAACGAAAGTATTTGTAAAGGACATTATTCCGAATAAGAAAATATCCATTGAATGGGACGACACGCCGGTTACAACAGTTGATTTTGAGTTTACAGCACTGACTGACGATACGACGTATGTTGTTATCAAAAACTACGGCTTCAAAGAAACAGGCGACGATTTAATACAAGCCATACAAGACAACACAGGCGGTTTTACAACAGTTTTAGACGGAATGAAAGCATATTTAGAATACAATCTAAAACTGAATTTAATTGGCGACAAGTTTCCAAAAGAAATAAGTAATCACGGACAATAAACCAACAAATCAATGGTCAATTTACGGAGATAAATCTGAGAAACAAGCCTGATAACAGTCTAATTCATTGAGGGATTTCAATAAATTAATCCTCTCTATATTACATCAAAATATAGAGGGGATTTTTGTGGCACGTTCTCTAAATTAAAAAAAAATCGCCCAACTATTTGTTTGCTAAATAGTTGGTATTTTTGTTTGTCAAAAATTAAGTGTATTCCCCATTTAATGCGGTTAACCGCTCCAAATCCTCGGGAAAATGTTTCGGGACTTGTTGGGTTTAGGCTACTTCACTAACCATAAATTATTCTACCTATGCCATATTGTGAAAAACATTCTGGACATCGTCGTCGTCCTCAAATTTTTCCAGTAGTTTTTCGATCTGTGCGCGTTGTTCTTCGTTGAGTTCTTTGGTGTCGTGCGGAATACGCTCAAACTCGGCTGAATGGATCTCAAAACCGTTCTCTTCCAGATAGCTCTGGATATCGGAGTAGGACTTGAAATCGCCGTAGAGCAGAATATCCTCCTCATCAGCTTCCACCTCATCCACACCGTAGTCGATCAGTTCCAGTTCAAGGTCTTCCAGCGAAATACCATCTTTCGGGGCTATCCTGAATACACATTTATGGTCGAATAAAAATTCCAGACTACCGGAGGTTCCCAATGAGCCGCCATGTTTGTTGAAATAGCTGCGGACGTTCGCCACAGTGCGCGTGGGATTATCGGTGGCCGTTTCCACCACGATGGCGATGCCGTAAGGCCCATAACCTTCATATACCATTTCCTTATAATCGGAATGATCCTTGTCGGTCGCCTTTTTGATGGCACGCTCCACGTTGTCCTTGGGCATATTCTCTTTCTTGGCCTGCTGTATCAATACACGCAGGCGCGGATTGGTATCGGCATCAGGACCACCCTCACGGGCGGCAATAGTGATCTGTTTTCCTAATTTAGTGAATACGCGGGCCATGTTACCCCAGCGTTTCATCTTGGTTGCCTTTCTATATTCAAATGCTCTTCCCATATTGTTATATCCTATTATCTATATCTGTCTTATTTCAATCTTTTATCAATCTCCTATCGTGCGAAGCACAATATCTTCACGAAGTGAACTATCGCCGAAGGCATTATCATGGGCAACATATATCTGCGAAGCCATTATCATTATCGTGCGAAGCACATTGTCTCTTATCTCAATTGTGCTCCCAACTCACTTTCCAGACTTTTTTGGATCCTCTGCATTACGTTGTCGATCTGTTTGTCGTTGAGCGTTTTTTCTTCGTCCTGTAACAAAAAGTTGACCGCATAGGATTTTTTACCTTGGGGCAGGTTTTTTCCTTCATACACATCAAAGAGCGATACCTGTTTCAACAGTTTCTTTTCCGATTTGAGGGCGATCTCCCGGATTTGGGCAAAAGTGATCTCTTTATCTATCAGCAGTGCCAGGTCTCGGCTTACGGCGGGGAATCTGGCTGTTTCCGAAAAGCGTACCGATTGTTTTTCGGACTCTTTCATCAGTAGATCCCAGTTCATCTCGGCAAAAAATACATCCGTATCGATATCGAACTTTTTGCATATTGCCGGGGAAACAATTCCAAAGAAGCCTATGGTGCGTTTGTGGGTTTTGACACTCATACCTGCGGAGAGGAGTTCGTTTCGTTCTGTTTCGAAGAATACCTGATTTTCACTGATCCCCATTCTCTTCAGTATATTTTCCACGTGCGCTTTCAGTTCGAAGACGGAACTTTGTTCCCCGGCCGTGGCCCAGTTCTTATGGGTGCGTTTGCCGCATATCCATAATCCGATGTGGAATTCTTCGGAATAGGGAGCAAGGATATTTTCGTTACTCTTTTTTGCTGCATCGAAGAAATAACAGTTGCCGAATTCATAGAAACGGAGGTCACCATGTTTGCGGTTGCGATTGTATGCAATACTTTCCAGTCCCCCGAAAAGCAATGTTTGACGCATTACGTTGAGGTCGTTGCTCAGCGGGTTTAGCAGTGGGACGCAATTCGTGGCAGGATAGGTTTCAAACGCCTCATAATAACCCTTTTTAGTAAGCGAATTATTCAATATCTCGTTGAAACCGTTTGCAGTAAGCTGTTCCGAAATTAATGTCTGTAGTTTTTGCTTACGGTCTGCGGGCATTTGAGCAGAGAGGTTCGCCTTTAATGAGTCGCTGATCTCCACATTGTTGTAACCGTAGATACGGAGGATATCTTCGATCACATCCACATCACGCGTTACATCCACCCGGTAGGTAGGGATACGCAGGGTGAGTTCGTTATCCGTTTCATTTTCTATCTCAATCTCCAGACTGTGCAGGATGTTCTTGACAGTCTCTTTCGGTATCTCTTTCCCTATCAGTTTGTTTATCTTATCGTAAGAGAGGCTTACCTGTGCTCTTTCGACAGGAACAGGGTAGATATCACGTACATCACCCTCTATCGTGCCGCCCGCCAGTTCTTTCACCAGCATAGCTGCCCGTTTCAATACATAGACCGTATTGGCGGGATCGGCGCCCCGTTCGAAGCGGAACGACGAATCGGTGTTCAGCCCGTGGCGACGGGCTGTTTTTCGTACCCATGTAGGATTGAAATAGGCCGATTCCAGGAATATATCGGTTGTCTTTTCGGTCACACCTGAGTCTAATCCTCCGAACACGCCGGCGATACACATCCCCTCCTCCGAGTTACAGATCATCAGGTCGTTCTCATTCAATTCGCGCTCCTCTTCATCCAATGTGATGAATTTGGTTTTTTCAGGCATGGTGCGTATCACAACCTCGTTCCCGGTGATCCGTGCCGCATCGAAAGCGTGCATCGGATGCCCTGTTTCATGAAGTACGAAATTAGTGATATCTACAATATTGTTGATGGGACGAAGCCCGATCAGCAGCAGTTTATTTTTCAGCCAGTCGGGACTCTCTTTCACTGTCACACCACGGATGGTCAGTCCCGAATAGCGTGGGCAGGCTTCCCTGTTCTCCACAATCACTTCGATACCGCCTTCCTGTGAGTCAACGGAGAATTCTTCTACAGACGGTTTTGTAAGTTTATAAGGTTTACCCGCCTGTTCCAGCCATGCCGCCAGGTCGCGTGCCACGCCAAAGTGGGAGGCTGCATCTATGCGGTTGGGAGTTATGTCTACTTCCAGTACATAATCGCTCTTTACGTTGTAGTACTCTTTGGCAGGCATTCCTACTTTGGCGTCCCCGGACAGTACAATAATACCGTCGTGTGAGGTGCCGATACCGATCTCGTCCTCGGCACATATCATGCCGAACGACTCTTCACCACGGATCCTGGAACGCTTTATCGTGATTACATCATCGCCAAAATAGAGTTTCGTGCCGAGGGGGGCTACCACCACTTTCTGCCCGGCTGCCACGTTGGGCGCACCGCATACGATTTTCTGCGGTTCTTCGCCGTTGCCGATATCTACGGTAGTGAGGTGCAGATGGTCGGAATTGGGATGGGACACGCATGTCAGCACTTTCCCGATCACCAGGCCTTCCAAGCCCCCTTTGATGGTTTGTATCTCTTCCACACTCCCTGTTTCCAGTCCTATGGAAGTGAGTGCATCGGCTGTCTCTTGTGGCGACAGATCGAATTGAAGGTACTCTTTGAGCCAGTTGTACGAAATGTTCATTCTACTAAAATTGCAATGGGATTTATGCGGATTAAAACAGATTAAATCTTACTGATATAGATCGATTCAGATTGAAAAAGATTGAAGGAGTTTGAAAAAGATTGATGATCTTTGGTTTTCCAATCTGCTTTAAATCAAAATAAACCTGTTAAAATCCGGAATCCTGATTCTTTTTGAAATAGGGCTCAAAATTACAAAAAAAAGCGATAACCTCTCTATATTTGGATTCAAGATTTCAGATTCAAAATTCAAGATTCAAGATTGTAAAAAATAATTGAAAAGTAGTCCACTTAGTAATTTAAAAGTATACCACTAAG
>NZ_CALNAT010000260.1 GCF_937873925.1 uncultured Proteiniphilum sp.
TCGTATACCGTTATCGGTTCCCGTACCTCTCAACTGGTGATGAGCCTCGCCCCCATGATCACGGCAGTGATCGGATGGTTCTTTCTGCACGAGGTCCTTTCGGTGAAAAGCATCCTGGGTATCGTGGTGAGCGTTTCGGGGATCATGATCGCCGTCGCGGGAAAGGGATTGAAACTGAACGTGCCGTTACACGGTTTTCTTTACGCGCTGGGAGGGGCGGCAGGGCAGGCTATGGGACTGATACTCAGCAAAAAGGGGATGGGCGGTTATGACGCCGTGGCAGCCACGCAGATCCGCGCTATTTTCGGGCTTTTGTCTTTCATCCTCCTGATCACTTTCCTGAATCGGTGGAGGCGTGTTTTCCGGGCTGTAAAGGATGGGTCATCGATGAAATCCATCACCGTAGGAGCCATTTTCGGACCTTTTATCGGCGTGACCCTGTCACTCTATGCCGTGCAGCATACCGAAACAGGCATTGCTTCCACGCTGATGGCGCTGGTGCCCATATTCATCATCGTGCCGACTGCCCTTATGTTTAGAGAGAAGATCACCGTCCGTCAGGTGATTGGAGCGGTGATCAGTATCGCGGGAGCGAGCATCTTCTTTTTATAAGGAAAACTCAGCTAATGCCGTCATCGGCAACCGGAGCGAAAAACACAGAGACTGTGAGAAAATAGATGAAGGCCGCCATTTGATCCTCATTCCGAATTCTGACGAAAAGTAGATATAGATATAGTGTAAAGTTGAAATCTAACTTCCCATGTTGTTATTTTTGTATATTGTAAATTTGTTAATTCAGTGATAAGTAAAAAATAAGTTGCTAACTTCGTCTTTGGATATTATGAATTATCTTATTTTTTGATGAAAAAAGTTACCATGTTATCTTTTACATGTTACTAAAAGGGATAATAGTCGGTATTGTAAAAACTATGTTTCTCTATATTATAAATCATGTTTAAACTGATGTTTAATTATCTTGCCGGCGCAATACTCATTATAGTCGTGATGACCGGATGTAACTCCCGGCAGTCCGGGTTTTCAGCCTTGCTGGAAGATGCAGAACGGCTTATGGAGAGCCGTCCCGACAGTGCCCTGATATTGATTGATTTCCTTTTTTATCCTGAAGAAAGACTTAGCCGTGAGCAATGTATGCGTTACATAGTTACACGTGCACAGGCACGCCATGAAAATCATCGTGCACTTACATCAGACACGCTCATTTTTGAAGCAGCGCGTTATTTTTTCCGCAATGACAAAAGTCCTTGCCAGAGTGCATTGGCGCATCTATATAGTGGTTGTACCTGTTTTGAATGGAAGTATTATGAACGCGCAATGCTTTATTTCCAAAAGGCTGAAGAGTATGCCCTGAAAACCGATATTACAGCACTGAATGGGTTGGTTCAATATAATATGGGTTTACTGCATGCCTCACAGGGTTCTTATTCCGAAGCAATTGATAATTATAAGGCGGCAGCCCGGTTTTATGATGATCTTTCTGAAAAACAAGCATATTGTTACATTGTTATCGGGAAAATGTACATGTTACGCCAACTCTCCGATAGTGTATCCCTGTATTTTCAAAAAGGGTTAGAAGTTGCCGGAGCAATGGGAGACCAGAACCTTGAATGTATGCTGGCACAAGATATAAGCGAGGCATACAGCGAAAACAAGCAGTACGACAAAGCAGAAGCTTTTCTGAGGAAATCGTTTTTATTGAATACGGACAGTACGAAATTAGCCTTCTACTACCTGAATTTTGTTACATTGTACGGTTTGTTGCAAGAAAATGATTCGGTACAAAAATATACCCGAAAATTAAAGGAGAATTTGGATTTCTCCAACGATAACCATGTTATCGTGAGTGCATATAGTCATCTTGCGGATTTTAGTAAATCTTTAGGAAATTTTGAAGAGGCGCTCTTTTACCGTGAAGAGCTTGAAGAAACATTCATGCGTGATAGGGAAGAGGTAGAAAAACAATTGGTATATGAAATACAAAAGAAAAACGATTATACACGATTCCAAAACATGTATAATACCCGGTTTGTCCGTTTTCAACAATGGCTTCTGATGTTGATAACGGTATTGTTCTTTGTGGCTGTTGCATTTTTATTTGTATTAGGCGGAATGTTGAGGGAAAAAAATACCAAACTAAAAATGATGAGGAATATGGATATATTGCGAAAAACCACAAATGACTTATTGGAATCCGATGTTGATAATCGTCAAAAAGTTATCACAATGCAGGAAATGTTGCAGTGGAAATTTACCGCTATGAAAGAGACAATACAATTGAAATACCATATGCCTGAAAAGGTACGGGAAGAGAATCAACCTATACTCGATAAATTCGATAAGATTGTGTTTGATCGGAATACTGAAGCGCCATTATCCGAATTCCTATCTGTAGTAGAGAGCCTTTATCCCGGGTTACAGTGCTTTATCCGGGAGCGGTATCCCCACCTTTCGAAAAAAGAATATAGTGTATGCCTCTTGTGTTTTGCCGGTCTGAGTGTGGGGGAGATCAGCTTTTTACTTAATGACAATGAAAACTCCGTTTATAAAGCCCGGTCGGGAATAAACCGGAAAATCGGACATAATTTTTGCTCTGTCCTCAGAGAAGAATTCGAACAGAATAACGATAAATCGAATGTGCGTTAAGTTCAGATGGGAATGTATACACATCATTCCGCTTACGTTATGGCATTGCATCACCTGTAATAAATTATCAGAAATGAAGAGTTTTAAGCTTACAATAAATGAGGAAGAGATAATTGCAGCATCAGATAGGATCGTAAGTGTTTTTATAGGTGCTGGAAATCTCCCTCAAGATAACTATATTCACATTGGGGGGATGGATTCAGACTCGTACAATCTAACCTGGCTTGACAGACGCCTTGAAATTGGAGACCGGATAAAGGTCGAAGTTTATGAGACAAACAGAATTTCTTCCTTGAAAGAGAGAACTCCTTCCGACAGAAATGAATTGAAAGTAAAATATTATAACCTCAAAAAAGAGCTTGAAGAAAAAGGACTAATATAGAAATTTATGATAGGATTACTCATTAAGTACAATGGAAAGGTATACAAAGTTGGAAATTCTGATAAGGGAGTTTTTATCAGTTCTTTTATAGTTATGCACAGAAATGAATTTATTCTTGAAGGAGGAGTGGTTGCCTCATTTCAGACAATAAGGGACGGAATTGAGTTTGAGGTCGAGATTTCAGACATAAACGAAACGGACATTTCATTGCCAATTTCAGAAGAAAATAATTGTGTTGAAATTGATCCGGAATACTTAAGGATGCTATCTGATAGAAAATCGGAATGGGAGTGGAATGAAAAAAGGAGGACGTTTTATGAAATAAGAAGTATCTTAATTAAAGAAGGTATATTGTCAAGTGACGAATAGTATTAACAGATAAGGCATGGTTTACATCAGTTACGTACGAAACATAAAACCTGTTGAAGAAAGGAATGCTTACCCTTATAATATTCCATCAATACTGAATTTAGAAAAAATGGAGTTTAGGAAGAGTGTGACTTTTATCACAGGTGAAAACGGGTCGGGTAAGTCTACATTGGTTGAGGCAATAGCCATCAATGCCGGATTTAATCCTGAGGGTGGAAGTCGCAATTTTAATTTTCGGACGCAAGATTCACACTCAAATCTATTTAATCAGTTAAAACTGGGTTGGTCTCTGCGTAATAGGGATGGTTTCTTTCTTCGAGCAGAAAGCTATTACAATTTTGCTTCGAATATGGATGCATTAGACGCTGAACCCGGTGGTACCCCGATAAAGCAATATTACGGGGGAAAATCACTTCATGAACAATCACATGGGGAAAGTTTCTTGGCTTTACTCGTGCATAGGTTATATGGGAATGGACTTTACATATTCGATGAACCTGAAGCCGCATTGTCGGTAAGCAGCCAGTTCAAGATGTTGATCAGGATGAAAGAATTGGTGTACAAAAATTCACAGTTCATCATCGCCACGCACTCCCCGTTTTTAATGGCTTATCCGGATGCTGATATATACGTAGTTTCGGATACCGGTATCGAACTGATTGATTATGAAAGTACAGAGCAATACAGGTTGATGAAATACTTCGTCAATAATTATCAGAAATTTCTCTCGGAGTTAGGCCTTTACTAATCACTTTATTGAACTATTAGTCAATCGTAGTTTAAATGAATTACTTGAATTTTGCTAAATTACAAAAATGATTTCAGACGATTCAGAAATGTGTACAATCCCCGTTTTATCAGTTCCAGACGCATAAGGTGTCATTATCTGGGGATGATTAATAAATCGGACGAAATCGCTTATTTTATCGATCTTTACAAATTAAAGACAGCGAGTTAAGAACTTGCGAAACTTGAATGAATTACAATAAATTCGATGAACAATAAACTCAGAGGGTAGTGTACCCCCTCCCCATCATGACATATTACGACCTCAAATAAACTGTTTGGATTGTTAATTTTTTGCCATGGCACATCTTTTTTGTTTCTTTTTTTCTGATAACCAGGATGTTGTTTTTTATAGGGTTGTTAATTTTTTGCTTTGACTCATATCCTGTTGTAAGGATAAACCTTAATGAATACCTTTGTCTTTTATGATATTATTTCCTTTTCGGATTTTGGTGAGAGAAGAAGGAAAATATACCTAATCATCTGAAATAAACTTCCTCTGAAAAAGAATGAAACAGTAATAACCAAACATGATTTAATTGAACGTAGATGAAAAACAGGATTATAGGCAAATTTTTGATATTCTTTATGATATCGTGCTTTATTATATGTTGTAAAGATAAACCAGGATTATCCTTTCGTGAAAAAACAAAAAAAGAAGAAACCGTAATCCCAGATAAAATTCAACCACAGATTGCGTTTTCTAAAACATCGCATTCTTTCGGTAAAATACATAAAACGAAATCTGACACTATTGTGGTTGATTTTGTTTTTACTAATATTGGAGAAAATCCGTTGATAATTAAGAAAGTAGACGTTTCATGCAGCTGCTTGTCTGCTAATTATTCAAAATATCCGATAAAAAAAGATTCTATAGGTTTTATAAGGGTGGCGGTAAATCCTACATTATTAAACGGGTCTTTCAATAAAAGCGTTTTTGTTACTTCTAATTCAATGAATGAGGTGGACTTGTTAAAGGTAAAAGGGACGGTTTATTAAAATCACTATATTATGAGAAAGTTTATTTATGGCCTATTGATATTTATCCTGGCGGGATATTTAATATCATGCGACAGTGAATATTATAGTTGCGATCCTCTGGCTGATGATTGGGTAAAAGAGAATTTAACAGAAGTTCAAATTATGACCCGAGGTGCCTGGTTAAAATTGAATGAAAGGGAGTCAGTTAAAAAAGCCGCTTATGTGGCATTTTATCCTGAAATAAAGAAAAAGTTCTGGACGGATAAAATTATGGAAGTGATGAGTGATTTTAGTTGGAATGAAAAAGAAAAGGATCATTTAAGTTTACTTCTTGACTACGTTAAGAAAACTGATACTTTTAACAGAAAAGAGGTTTCTGAAGATTTTGAATTATTTGTTTACAAATGGAATGAATACGCTATCAATGAATTAAAATGGACAAGAAAACTGATTTATGCAATAACTGCAAACGGAGACAGATTACTTAATAAAAGTGGAGATACCGCAGGCATATCTGACGAAGAGTTTGATAATAAAATACGTATGAAAACTAATTCGGAAGATAGCGGATATTCAAACTGTAGCTGTAGTCAAAGGAGTGACTGGTGCGATATTTCTGGTGGAACACCTCCCTGGGTTTTGTCATGTAGCGGATATAATTGTAAGCAAGTAAGTGGTTGTGGTGCATTTTGGCAGTATCCATGTGACGGAATTTGCAAGGCGCCCATTGCCTGAAATAGTGTCTTAATTTGGTTATACTGAGATCAAAAAAATGAAAAAAAATATTTTAATACTTTTGGTATACTTAGCACTCGCCATTGTGATATCTCCTATAAGGGCATTGGGAAATATTGGGGTAAAGTTGGCTTCGCTAATCGGTTTTGTGCTGTTTTATCTATTGACAACAGTCCTGATTAAGAGATATACTGGTAAAATATCAGCACCCGCCATATTATTTATGGGGTTGCTTGGTATATCGTTGGTCAATCTTCCTTTTCATATGATTCATTTCAGTGAGACCTTGGGAACACTTTTAGAATATATCATTCATTTGTCTGCTGTAATTGCGGGATATTACTACGTGATGATAAAAAATTTAAATTATAAAATTGTTTACAATGTGGTGTGGATAGTTATAGTTCTTATAGCATCATTTTATGTTAATGATTTAATCTTTAAAACAATATTTAATTAAAGATATGAGTATAATATTCGATCCAATGGCACTGAATTTCAGGGAAATAAAAAGAATTAAATGAAATCAACTGTAAAACATATCCCGTTTCTTTACCTGTTTACCCTTTTAGCCGGTACTCTTTTCTTTATCCCCGCTATTTTCGTAAACAGGTTTATTACCGCACCGGCATTGTGGGTGCAAGCCGGGATAAGCATCGGGATAGCAGGATATGTTTTGTTGACAAAAGAACGGATTCCTCTTCCTCCCAAGACCTTTATCTTTTTAATGATGATATGGACGATCTACCATTTATGGCAAAGCCGAGGAAATGTTGAAAACAGGATAACAATTATAACGCTTACCTCTGCATTCTTTTTGTCCTATGCGATTTGGTCGCGTTTGAAAGATAAGAAGTTGCTGTTTCTTTTTTTCTCGTTTTTAGCGTTAGCGCTTTCTTTGTGGGGATTAGGGCAATTTGCACGGCTATTCCCATCATACAACGGCTCTTTTGCCGTAACCGGCCCGTTCGACAATCCTGCCGGCATATCGGCTTCACTGGCTCTCCTGTTACCTTTTCTGCTATACGGATGCCTGCAAAAAAAGTATCGCGAAATCGCAATAATTGTAGTATGCCTGATTGTAACTGTTATCATATTATCGCAAGCACGGGCGGCCGTTTTGGCAACCGTTGTCATTTTTCTTCTCTTTTTTATCCGGTTATTGAGAGAGCGGAATATAAAACCGCTCCCCGTCCATTATACCGCTATATCCGTAAGTTGCCTACTGTTGCTTGCCGGATTGTTTTTCATGAAAAAAGATTCGGCTGACGGGAGATTGTTGATCTGGCAGTGTTCGGCACAACTGATATCCCGTAAACCGGTATGCGGATATGGCGGCAATGGTTTCACTGCAAATTATATGAATGAGCAGGCTTCGTATTTTACCAAACATCCCGACAGTAAATACCTGATGCTTGCCGACAATGTTCGCCACCCGTTCAATGAGTTCCTGAAATGGATGGTCAATTATGGCCTGGCTGGGTTATTCCTTACATTAATACTGGTCATTATCCCATTATCGGTTTCATGGAAGAACAATTCTCCGGAACAGTTCTTTATCCGGTTAAGCCTCCTGTCTATAGGCATCTGCGCATTATTTTCCTATCCCTTCAATTATCCGTTTGTCCGCCTCATGACAGTAATGCTTCTCGCTTTCGCGTTAGCAGCCAATCCTCAAAGTATCACGATACCCAACGGTTATTTGTCAAAGGGGGTAGCCCTATTGTTTTCATTGGGACTTTTATCCGCAACCGCTTACCAGACTTTTTATGAACGCGCATGGCATAAGATAGCCCATAAGTCGTTAAGGGGTGAAACACGCCAGATGTTACCCCTGTATAAATCGCTTTATATGCACTTACGCTACAAAGACCTGTTCCTCTACAATTATGCTGCGGAGTTGAATGTAGTGGAACGTTACAAAGGAAGCCTGCAAATCGCGCGTGAATGTGACAGCCTTTGGGCCGATTATGACCTGCAGATGCTGATGGCGGATAACTGTCTGCAACTACAGCAATACAGCGATAGCGAAAAACATCTCAAAAAAGCAGCGGCAATGTGTCCTGTGAAATTTATGCCGTTATACCAGTTGACTGAACTTTATCTGGAAACCGGGCGAAAAGAAGAAGCACGGGTATTGGCTCAAAAGATATTGGACAAAAATGTAAAGGTTCCTTCCCCGGTCATAAACAGTATTAAAAGTAAAATGAGAAGCTTATTGAATGAACTTGATAGTTTGGATGATTCGCCACAACTTAACCACTCTGGATTGAAAATCTAGTGGTTAAGAGAAAATTCACCGATTTATTGCTATAATAAAAAATGATAGATATGTATTATTTGAATTTTATAAAAGTATTCTTTATTAGTGTAATATTTTTTGCCATCGCATCTTGCAATAATAAGAATGCAGAGATACATTACAATGAAGATATTGAAAATATTATTAGATTAGCGCATGATAGAAAAAAATCATTTTGTATTGTTTTGTTTAATGATAGCTCCTCAATAAGTTCTTCTTATTTGGAAAAGCTTGAAGAAGGGACATTAACAAGATTATCAGATTTAATCTTTAACATTATTAATGTTGCTTTGCCTGAAAATAAATGGTATACTCAATGGTTAGGCGTAGAAAATCATGTTGTCACATGTGTATTCTCGTCTTCTGGAATATTACTTGCTACAATAACAGGGGCATCGTCATACTCTTTCAACTGTATTAATAAATCTTTAGAAGATGATTTATCTTGTAATGAATTTGGTTATAGTCCATTATTTAACATTGCTGATAATATTAACAAAATGGATATTTTAAGCAAAATACTAAATTGTAAAATAGAGATAGATCAAGGTCAAGATATTGGGACAGAAATAGATAAAACTTTAGATGTGGTTCAATATCCTTATAATCTATACTTAAAATGCTTAAACTCCCAAAAGCATGGTAAGAAAGAAGAAGCTATATATAGAGCAAAACAACTACTGACATTTGATGATATTCCATATTTGAAAATATATTCAGACCTATATGATCAGGTTAAGCATATTATTGATCCTACTTATGATCCTGACAATGGAGCAATACTGTCAATAGATGAAAAGAATATATATTTTAATCATTGCATCATAAATCAATCAAAACACTTTAAAATAAAATTAACAAACGAAGGAAACTCCATGTTGAAAATTGAAAATATAGATATTGGTTGTAGCTGTGTAAAATTAAAAGATCCCAGTATGACATATTTTATAAACCCTGGAGATTCGATGATTATTAGTTTAGAATTCACTCCAGATAAAATAGGAGAATTAGAAAGAGAAATATTTTTCGTTTCTAATGCAAATAATAGATTAGAATCGATTAAAATAAAGGCATTAGTCGAATAAAAACTAAAAAAGAAGGAGGTCAAAATGTAAAGCGAAACTTTTTATTTTTCATAATCTGTTGAAATGATACATACAGAAATTGAGATTAGTTCTCTATCATTCTTTATAAATGTGAAGAATTAGTTTATATTATTTATTGATTCATATGTGCTTAAAATAAACATCTTACTATCTTGACTAATGTAAACTATTTGATATGATGTGCTTATAGATATAGTTTAATATATAATATAAAAATAAATCAATATGGGCCTTTTTGTGAAAAATAATTTAAAATCTTTTATTGTAGTATGTATATTCTTTGTTGGCATTTTTATACAATCATGTGATAATGAGGAAGTATACATAAATGAAGTGAGCGCAAATGAATATTCTTTAAATCTAAAATCTCCGAGTGGAGAAATGATTGCTTCGGATATTTCATCGCTAAAGTGTGAATTAGCCATACCAATCGCTGAAGGGTTTGAAGCCAATAAAGTTTTTACTATTACCGATATAAAGTATCTACCATTAGAAACAGGATTTTCTGCTATTATAAGTTATATAACTGAAGATGGGTATGAAGGTAATATAGTAAAAACAAATAATCCTTCGTTTGGCATTTCTAAAGATTTAGTTGTAAAAACTAGAAATACATCCACACGACTAAAGAGTGGTGACGAAAGTGGAGGTGGCGGAACTATCACTGTATCCTGTAAAAAACTAGGAAGCTGTGATTGTAAAGTTACTGCGATTTATAAAGACGGTATAACAACATATAGTTGTGGAGATTGTGATAGTTGCGAAATGACAGTCGAATTTTAATTAAAAAATATGTTATGAAAAATGTTTCTGGATATATTAATATAATAATTTTCTTTTTAGGATTTTATTCTCTATTTTGTTTCTATAGCTGTAGTAATGAAGAGATAGAAATAGGAGTTACAGAAAAAGAACATTATTTGAATCTTATCTCTCCAAGTGGTGAGAAAATAGCAGACAATATTGCTGATCTAAAAAATGAAACTGCACTAATTGTGGCTGAAGCTTATGGAATTGATAAGGCTTTTGAAATAACAAAATTAGATTATTTGCCAAGTGAAAAAGGTTATATTGTTTTTATTGAGTACAAAACGGAGGATGGTTTAAATGGATCTTATGTGATGTCGAAAAATGTAAAGATAAACTATTCACAAGATAATGTAATCTTGAAATCTTCAAATTGTAGGTTAAAATCAGGATCAGAGGATGGGGGTGGCGGATCAACTAAATTTGTGTGCAAACCACATGGTAATTGCTCTAGCTGTATTCTTCAAGGAAGTTATGATCCGAATACTGGAGAACATACTATAACATGTAGTTGTAGTGAATGTAAAATGGAAATTACTATTTCATAAATAAATAATAGTAGAGTTGCTATTTAGATTTTTTATAAATCTTTTGTAGATTATCTAAATAGCACTCTTTCGATATTTGTATTGGTCTTTCTATGTTTTTTGTTAGAAATTTGGATATATAAAGAGGAGTGTATTTATTTGTCAAACGACGAAAAAGTATTCATAACCAATATGATTATATCTGGAATATTGCAATTCAATCAGAACTCTCCCCGAGTATATACCCGGAAGAAGAAGACAGACCTAAACGCATAGAGAGAAGAAATCTTGTGGAAAGGTTTATGGATAAAGAGCAGCAGTATTAGCTTTTGCATTAAACAGAGAGGTGTCTTTTAACAACAGTTTTGCTGAGAGAGACGTCAGGTCGGTCAAAGTTAAACAGAAAGTATCAAGTTTCATATCAAATGTCAAAAAGAATAACATAAATGTCTCTGAACAGATACGACATTTTTATTCTTCAAGTGGAAACACTTAATAATTACGTTTTTTATTTTAGGAAATATAATCAAGCAACATAGTAATGAAATTAGAATTCATTTTTTTGCTCTTCATTTGTCCTGTTTTTCTGTTTTCGCAAGAAATGATAAAGAATGCAGATGGCAGTGTTTCTATTATAGCTGATACGATGATTTACCTTGATTCATCAGGGAATCATTTAGATAAAAATTTACATCAAGACTCTTTGAGTACGGGAAAATACGATGTATCATTGAAGAAGATACCCGGTGGGATAGAGATTCAATTAAAGAAAAGATATTCGGAGGAAAGATACCCGGAATTGCAGTTGGATAAAGAGTTTCCTCCGCTGGAACTAGTAGATATAAATCAAAATAAAATAAATATAGGAAAGAAAACAGGACTTACATTACTTACTTTTTGGGATATAACTTGTAAGCCATGTATTGAAGAACTAATTGTATTTAATATTTTAGCCAATGAATATCCGGAAGTGAATTTCATGGCATTAACTTCTACTCCTCTACAAGATGTAAATAATTTCTTTCAAGAAAGAGGTTTTGAATGGAAAAATTTAATTATTGTTCCTGATTGTCAGGAATATTTTGACATTCTCAAGATACATATTCTCCCTCTAAATGTCATTATAGATAACAATAGAATAATAAAAAGGGTATTTGTAGGAAAAAATATAAGGGAAGTTCTCTTATCTTTTGAAGATTTAAAAGAAAAAACAGCTAACATAATATGAATTTTAAAGAACAATTCAGGAGATTTATCGGATGAGTTGTATTATTGTCCGGTAAATCTTTTCAAATTATCCATATTTAATGAGGCGATAACAATGAAACATCTATACGGAATCCTTTTTTTCTGTTTCTTTCTTCTTTTTCCCGGCTGTTCCCATAAAAAAAACAGCCCGTTGGAAGAGGTGTTGATACTTGCCGGTTCAAATCGGAACGAATTGGAACAGGTGATTGCTCATTACAAGGCCAATCCTGCGGATAGCCTGAAACTAAAAGCAGCCGGATTTCTTATCCTGAACATGCCGGGGAAATATTCCGAATATTATGAGGCCCCCTGGGAAGATGTGGCGACCGTAAACCTGCGGTGGAGCAGTTCCTCGGACAAATCAAAAGTGTTGGATACCTATAAAATGGGCAATCCGGTCAGAAGGGACGATGTCAACCATATCACGGCAGATTACCTGATCTCCAATATCGATCTGGCCTTTCAGGTTTGGAACGATAAGCCGTGGGGGAAATATATTTCATTCGATACCTTTTGCGAGGAGATCCTTCCGTACAGGATCGGAACCGAGCCGCTCGAAAATTGGCGTGAAAAAGTCCTCGCAAGCTTTGCCGATATCAATCAATCGCTAAAGGAAGATTCAACAATTACGGCTGTAGAAGCCTGCCGCAAAGTAAATGACCTCTTACCACGCTTCCGTCTGGACAAGGACTTCTCAAACATGAGTTTCACCCAATTGATGGCAACAACCAGGGGGATGTGCGACAGCCAGGCGGCATTGGCCGCTTTTGTGATGAGGGGGTTAGGGATTCCCGTAACCATTGATTTTACCCCGCAGTGGAAAAGCCACCCTACCGGACATAGCTGGAACAGTGTCTGCGACAGTGCCGGTCAGCACATATCCTTTATGGGTACCGAGACCAATCCTTACGGCTCTCATCAGGGCAACACATTCCAGAAAGCAAAGGCTTACAGGAAAACCTTCAGGAACCACAGGGTTGTTGAGACGGATGAAATACATACCCCGCCATTGTTTCAGGACAATTTATATGATATTTCTTCGGAACATAATAACATGACAAGCGCTGCCATCCCGATAAAACACCACTCCGAAATCCGGACGGGGCGTGTCTTCCTTGCCCTGTTCTACGATTTTGAATGGCGTTTGACAGGGCATGGTGAAGTTGATTCCGACAGTATCCGTTTCCAGCATATCGGGAAAGATATCCTTTATCTCCCGATTTACTACACAAATGGGAATCAGACTCCGGCCGGTAATCCGTTCTACATTGACACCGATGGAAAGACACATGTTTTGACACCCGATTCCCCCGACAGCCTGATGTCATTCGGTTCAATAACTCCGGAAAACGATCTTTTACTCAGCGGGCGCATGATGAATGCGGTTTTTGAAAGTTCGCAAACACCTGATTTCTCCGAAACACGGATGATACATAAGATAACTAAAATACCCGGACTTTATAATAAGGTAAAATCTAAGCGTCCGGAAACTTGCCGTTATGTCCGGTACAAAGCGCCGGAAAATTCATATTGCAATGTTTCCGAGATCGTCCTGTATGATCTTTCGGGTAACAAACTCGAAGGTATGCATGTCGGATCTCGGGGATCACACAAAGATTTGGGGGATACCGGAGACAAAGCGTTTGACGGGGATATTACTACATTTTACGATGCTGCCGGCCCGGAAGAATCATGGACAGGCTTAGACTTCGGGGAAGATAGGAAAATAGCAGCCATCCATTATTCCCCACGGCTTGCAAATATCGGTATTTATGAAGGATACGGGTATGAGTTGTTTTGTTGGGCGGACAATGGCTGGAGATCAACAGGGAAAAAGACGGCAACCGGACAAACTATCGAATTCAACGCCCCG
>NZ_CALNAT010000261.1 GCF_937873925.1 uncultured Proteiniphilum sp.
TCTAGTAGCTTCGTTTTCTGATGTTCCGGATAAAATCCAGTGAGTTGCCCACCGAGAAAAAAGGCCGGGACAGATACTGCGACAGCATTTCGTCCATATCTCCCACATTACTCCTTGTAACGCCCGTTCCCCGATCATTGCCCCAGCTCCCCTTGACATTCAACGAATTGTTGAAATACTTCTCTTCCTCGTTTGAATTCAATCTAAACGACAAATCCAGATTATTGGTCCTGGTCAAGCTCTTAATATTTTCTTCGATCCTTACGGAACTGCCGTCAGGCAGAAACTGCTCTGAAACCGAATAGCCTTCCTTACCCACACGGTCGTTGAAGTAAATGGCATTGAATGTCATTTCCATATCCTTCTTCATCTTAATCAACTGGTTCGCGGCAATAGCATTACTGATACTGTTGATGTATCTATTCTTGCTGACCGGGGGAGTGGAAGGGGAGGTGATGGAGAGCATACTGGTACTTTCGGAACTCGCATAGTTATAATCGTAACCTTCGCGTGTGACAACCTCCAGACTCAAATCCTTACCGGCGTTATTCCCCTTGTAGGTCGTCATGTTTTGCTTTCGGGGGGCAAAGTACATCGCCACCAATTCCGCATTCCACATTGCCGGTTCGTAACCGGCTCCCGCCAGGGCATTCATCATCAGCTTCCCCTTGGCGTTTTCCTTCAATTTAAGGTTGAGTGCCGCCGCATCGACAAACATCTTGTCTGCCAACACTTTGATCGGCTGGTGATTTTCCATCACCTGAACGGTCGCCACATCCCGTGCTTCAATGTTTTTGGTTGCAATGCTATAACGACCCTGTAGAAGATCCAAGTTCTCGATATAAAACTTATTGATGGGTTTCTTATTATAAGAAATAGTACCTGATTCATCCACATCAATACCCGGCATCTTCTTTAATACATCTTCGATGGTACGGTCATTTTGACCGGTATATACGCCAACTGCGTAGTTGAGGGTATCTCCGGCACGGCGGATTGGTGACGCAGTGACGGTTACCCCTTTCAACTCAATGACTTTCTCCTCAATGTTGAAATCGACCTGCCCCGGGCGGTTGGGCACTGTACGGCTATGTTTCCCTACTGTAAGTCCGGAGGCTGTAACCACGAGGGAATCGGCTGTTCCCTTGTAAGTTACTTTGTAGTTCCCATTTTCGTCGCTTGTCGTAAACCCGGCAATCGTGTTACTTCCCTTGGCCTGCACGGTTATGTTGGCAATCAAAGGCTCTCCCTGCCTGTTCTTGACCGTGCCGGTAAGAATCGTTTGGGAGTATGCAAACAGCGGAATAATCAAAAAAAAGATACCGAAAAAAAACTGTCTCATCGCATATTGTATTTTATGCTACAAATCTCCTGAACCTCATTCCAATTCCATGGGGTTGTACGGATTTAACTTTTCTTCATTTGGTGTCGCAAGAGCTATACCTTTTGGATTAGGCAATAATAATAACCGGTAATAATTCTCCTGGGCTTCTCTTTTCAATTTCACATGATTTCTTCTATCTGCTTTCTTGAATTGTGTAAAGGCATCATGCATTTGTATGGGGAACTTTTTGGGGTAGTTCTCAATCCCCACGCATTCAAAAACAAATTGCCTCTCCTCATCGTACACTTTCAGGATCAATCCCGGCAAACCCCCGAATTTCCAGGGGCCGTTACTGATGGGGATGTCCGTTGTGAACCAAGCCGTATAATTCCTGCCTCGAAATTGGCATGCCGCTTTTTGGCATAAATAGCCGACAACGGTCAACGTATCGTCGCTTATTTCCCAGTTTTGCACGAGAAGGGGTTCCGTACATCTGCTGTCAAAATGCGATAATTTATTGGGCATACGGGTATATTCGGTCAACTCCTTTTTCGAAAAATCCTTGAAATATTCCGAATAGATATACTCCGACCATCCCTGGTATTTTCCCATGGGGCCCTTCCATCCGACCGTTCTATACTCGTCATTAACTTTTGGATTATCTTGTATCCAAATAGAGGCTAAGGAGTCGTTGTTAAATACAAAATAACTATAGTATCTTGAAAAATGTGTCCCTATGTCCAAACATTGTAAATCGTCGTATGTTTCCATATTTCCGATGTCCGTCGCATTCATGGCATACAGTATCCGGATATTGCTCAAATCGACGGTACTCATTTTCAATTCAAATTGAAAAGGGTAAGGTGCCATCGGATTTACACCCGGAGTTTGCTGTGATAAATTTTTCTGGGCAAAACAAACCCAGGATGAAAAGCTGAAAATTAAAAAGATAAATACCTGTTTCATAATTAACTAAATATTATTAATGATTGGCTGATATGCTATAAACTCCAAACAAAAACCAATAACCCCGGTCAAACTTAAATCTTTATTTCTTTTACTGTATTCACTCCAATACGGTAAGACAGTAATGTCATAAACAGATGGAGGATCTATGTCTTTTCTATTTTTATAATAAAGAATGTATTCTATATATGTTTCGGGGCAGTTATTGTGTTTGCCATTTTCAATGATTTCCTTCGATTTATTATAAACTTCCGATAAGAAATCAGGGGTAAAAGGATTATTACCTTTATTTCTATCATTCTCAGAATATAATCGACACAGTATGTATCTTACAATCCCGCCAAATCCATAGAACAAATCGTAACGATTTATTCTTGCAGGGGATATTTCCATTACTTTCAAATTTAAATCCGACAATATTTTATTGACATCTCCCGAAATAAATTTATGCAGGGATAAATATTTGATACCCCATCCTATCTCCAATAATCCATCTGCAAAATTTAATGGTATATTCTCAGACACAGCATCAATAACTTTATCTAAAAGAGATTTTGCCAATTGAGAAAAAAATGGATTATGGGAAAATTTCGCGTAGTGAAATAGCAATATGGAAATTCCCATTTTCCCAGCCACTAGCCCAATGCCTTTGGATTGATCAATATGACAGACAATGTATGAAATACGGTTTAAAAGTATTCGTTCTTTATTTTTTATAGTTTCTTTTTCTTTATATTTTTTTCTCTATTTAATTTGTCAAATGAAATAAAATCCTTTGTAAACTTGCTCTCCAAATCAGATTTCATAGTTTTGATAAATTCATAATTCTCATAAAATAAAAGAGAAGATTGAAAATATGTTTCAGGAGATTTAAATTTTTCAATGGCAAACGTCTTTTTTTGTAAAGCATTTGGCAACAACAGATAAGCGATGTATAACCGGTTATAAGTTCTTTTTTCGGAAAAATGTGCATAGGGCGGGGTATCCCTGTGTATGTGGCCAATCACTACATCGTTTAATTCAGTTTAAAAATTCACCATCTCTAAAGAAAGGATGCAATGTTTTTTGAGATTATACCTTAAATCAATAACTTTGTCGTACAAGTAAATACAAATAGCAAAGTGTCATGTAATTTGTTAGCGTGATTTCTATATTATTTGGTGTTCTAAATATTGTTTTATCATTTTTGTTCCCATTTCACCAAAAGTTTCTGTATTAGAATTGAAGGATACCTTAAAAAGTATGTTAGCAATAAAACTATTCAAAAGTTATTCTACAATTAAAAAAGAAACCATATCGGTAATCTTTTACTCTCATAAACATTTTATCAATACCATTGTATGAATGAAGATATTATTTCGACATTCTGTCCAATACCAAAAAGAACAAGACAGGAAGGAAGAAAACAATAGTCGAAACTTTACGTAGTCTGACTAACCTTACTACATTTCAAAGACCGTTTGAAGTAAAGACCTTCAGCTTATTACCAAATTTTTCTATCTTTGGGATGGTAACTCAATTATTGTCATTTTAATGTATATCTCTTTAAATAATCGGTTTACTGATTTTATAGGTTTCTATGTTTAATATTTCCCTTACTTCCGGACATTTGTTCCATAGAATGCGATAAAAGGAATCATCTATTTTCAATAATCGACCAAAATCGTAAGTATAATTATTGAAAATATATCCTTCTTCGAAATTGATAATGCATTCCTGTTTTTCATTCTGATCATCAATAACATAAGTTTTGTTGGCACGCCCTTCTGCTTTATAGGGCTGCATAAACAGACACTTGCCCTTCTCCTGAATTGTGAGGTCTAAATCTTCATTGTCATAAAATATTAAGGTGTTGGTCTGCTGATCCATTTCTATCAAATAGATATGCTCACTACATTGTTCCCTGAACAAACCTAAGTAAAATTCATCCAAATCACGGGGAATTGATAATTTATTTTCACGAATAAATCGGATTTCATCATAAAAAAGCATGCATAGTTCCCTGAAATATTCGGTTCTACCTCCATAGAAAAAACCTCCACCGTTTCTATTATTCCAATAGGGTTTTACCAATAGAAAATCATGCTGAAAAAAATTATATCGGTCACCAATTGCAAAATCAGCGTCAATAAAGAAAATATGGCTGTAAGTATCCCATTTTCCAGAAGCATCCAGATAATCAGTAATGAGGTTATTCTTCAACAGTGTAGTAAAAGGCCATAAAGTAGTTTGGCAAGGAATGGAAACAATTTCCTTGATCGTTTCATTTCGGTCGGTGAATACATAATAATCTAGATCAAGATCCTGTCCAAAGTTCATTTTATTGTAGGGAAAATATCGGCGTACAGAATTAAAATAGATAGGATCTTTCCCAACAGCGATCGTAAAAAGTGCAATCTTGTATATGGATATATCTTCCATAATTTATGCGAATTAAAAAAAACGCATTAAAAATAGATCCGCAATATAGAAAAAAAAACGACAAAAACCATTTTTTTCATATATTTTATGTATTTTTTGTGATATGTAAGAAAATACATCAAATTCATCAGTCTTCTTCTGAGATATTGATTGTTATATGATTTTTCATTGTTGTTTTTTTAAAGTGCAAAGAATTCTTTATCAAATTTTTCTTTTAAAGAAGTTGTTAATTTCATGAACCGAATTTCGATTGTGAAGAACAGAAGCAAACGAAACTTTTTCCTTAAAATATGCCGGAAAATGTTCTTTTAAATACATCACATTTGTTGTGTTCAGAAGATGTCAAAGTAATACCTGTACAGGTGCAACCGCAGGTTGATCCTCCACCGCCCCACAACATGCCCATCTGCCTTGCTTCCAACTCCGATTTGCTGAGTTGGGTAAGTTTTAATGCATTAATTGTTCTCATAAAGAATCATATTTAATTTTTATTCATAGACATTGTTACTCGCAAAGACGTCATTGTCTTTTTATTCTTTCCGGCAAGCGATAATGCCGGAAAGAACTATTGTTTATTATGGCACAAAATAATTAACTGATTGGTATCGTCGTTAATTTCCGAATATACAACTGATAATTAATACATTCCTTGTACCGTATCGTTTCCTTCCGGAAATAAGGAATGAATTTCTTACCGTTTGGGTCTTGTTGGGCATATAGATACATATTCAAGTTATACCGTATGTAGATTGCCGGATCGATATCTTTTATATTATCCTGAACAAACCGGATAAGCGGGGTGGTTAGTCACATTGATCATTCATAATTCAAAAATCCCATACGGATACACTTCAATCACTATCTTTCAGTATCAGGCGCAACGAGTTGTTTTTGGTAACATAGTTCCAGGCCCAGTTGATAAAAACAACCAGCTTGTTACGGACGCTCAGGATGAGCATCAGGTGGAGGAACATCCATACAAACCAGGCAAACCGCCCTTTGAACTTCACGAACGGAAGATCCACTACCGCCTTGTTCCTCCCGACGGTAGCCATAGTACCCATATTACGGTATTCATAAGGTTTCAGATCGGTTTTTCCATCCACGATCTTCTGCAGGTTTTTCGCCAGATTCTTCCCCTGCCCGATCGCCACATTGGCCAACTGCGGATGACCCTGGGGATATTGTTCCGTTTCCATGTAAGCCACATCTCCTATGGCAAACACATCTTGCAGCCCCTCTACCCTGTTGATCCGGTCTACCCTGGTCCTTCCGTTCCGCAATACAGAATCAGCGGGAATACCTTCTATGACGTTACCTGTCACACCGGCCGACCAGATCACGTTACTGGTCGGGATAACCTCTCCGCTATTGAGGGTAACCAATTCCCCGTCGTAATCCTTTACAATGGTTCCTGTTTTTACGATCACTCCCATCGACCGGAGGTATTTCTCCGAATATTGTTGGGCAAAACTGCTCATATTAGGAAGTGTATGCGGCCCGCCTTCCAGCAGATAAACCTGTACCTTATTGGAATCGATATTGGGATAATCTTTCGGCAGTATCTCCTTGGTCATCTCGGCAAAAGCGCCTGCCAGCTCCACGCCGGTGGCTCCCCCACCTACTATCACTATATTGTATAATCCCTCTTTCTTTTCGGCGTACAATAGCTTCTCGAAATTATACAGAATAGCGTTTCGCACATTGATCGCCTGGTAGGTCGATTTCAGCACAAGTGCATTTTTTTCAATCTTTTCGTTACCGTAGAAGTTGGTGCTCGTACCGGTAGCTATCACCAGATAATCGTAAGGGAACCTGCCGACAGAGGTCTCCACATACTTCTCTTCACCATTCACAGAGAACACGTGGGCAAGGCGGATGCGGACATCCCTTCTCTTTTGAAATATTTTCCTGATGGGAAACGAAACGGTGGAAGGTTCTATCTGCGACGCTGCCACCTGATAAAATAACGGGGGAAACTGATGATGGTTTATCTTATCGATCACAATGATATCGAACAGTCCCTTTTTCAAATGATTCACGAATTGTAACCCGCCAAACCCGCAACCTATTACAACAATCTTCTTCATGTTATCCTCCTTCATTCGTTACTTTGACCGTAACGTCCGCTTTTAATTTCTCAATATGACTTTACCCGGGCGGCTATCCGTTCCGGGAGATTTACCATACTTTTGATTAATAAACAGTCGGCAGTATAAAAAGTTGACCGGTGGGGCGGGTAAAAAGCGAAAAAGCGCTACAAATCACTTGCGGCGCTTTTCTTAAATGTTTAACATTTTAAAAATCACAGCTTCGCTGTAAATACATTATCGACTGAGTTTTTTAGGTCTCCGTCTTAATGACGATGTACCCACAGCGTTTCTCTTACTTCCTTTAATGAAAGTTTACATCATGCATTATCTCTTGGAAGAGGAACTTTTTTACCTGTATCAGGATTTTGTTCTTTTAACTGAGCCTCTATGCTTGCTGCCACCTTTTCTTCTTTTACTTCCTGTTTGGCAGCAGCCTTTTCTTTATCGGTCTTCGCTTCCACTTCCGGGATTACATCGGTGTTAACGGTCTCCTCCAAAACGGTTTCATCTTGTTCTGTTTCCGTAGCCGGGGTTTCTTCCACCTTTACCGCCGCTTCCTTCACGTTCTCTTCGGTTTCCTTTACCGCTTTTGTTTTGCTTGTTTTCGCCTTAGGTGCATCGGCCACGGCGGCATCTCCGGATACTTTCCTGCGTGAACGGCGGGTTTTTGCTTTCTTCGCCTTGCCGTCGCTTAGCATGTTCTCGTTAAAATCAACCAACTCGATGAAGCACATGGCAGCATTGTCCCCCAAACGGAATCCGGTCTTAATAATACGGGTGTATCCTCCGGGACGGTCAGCTATTTTCTGCGATACTGTCTGGAACAGTTCCGTTACGGCAGTTTTGCTTTGCAGTTTACCGAAAACTTCCCGGCGCGAATGGGTGGTATCCTCCTTACTCTTTGTGATGAGGGGTTCTACGTATTTTCTCAATTCTTTGGCTTTGGGAACAGTAGTAAAGATGCGCTTGTGCATGATGAGCGAACTGGCCATATTGGATAACATGGCCGAACGATGCGCAGTTTTACGTCCCAAATGATTATTTTTCTTATTATGTCTCATTGCAGTTTTTAGTCTTTATCTAATTTGTACTTCGATATATCCATGCCGAACGTAAGCTTCAGGCTACTGAGCAGTTCTTCCAGTTCGGTAAGCGATTTCTTTCCGAAGTTACGGAATTTAAGCAGGTCGTTCTTGTTGTGTGAAACCAATTGTCC
>NZ_CALNAT010000262.1 GCF_937873925.1 uncultured Proteiniphilum sp.
GCTTAGGGATGACGCTTATTTCATTGGAGAAGAGCGATAATGAAAAGAAAAAAATAAAAGACTTTAATAATAAATACTTCATGTGCCTGTCATTTGTAATGAAATTGCATACTTCCGCCGGATAAATAAACTATTTGTATTAATTACCCGGGTGGGATACTGATCGATGTATATTCCCGAAAAGGATAAGAGTATCCGGCAAGTGTTATTTTGAATGTGATCGAAATAATCATGGAGACGCACTTACGGATGAAGGTGTACACCATCTCTCTTTCAAATAAAACCCTAAAAACCAAACAAGACACTCATAAAAATAACCTGTTGCCGGAATGCTCTTATCCTGGGAATCATGACCTTTTGATTGCTTTTATTCTAATTCACATACACAACGTACCGGACGGCCGCCTGCCTTGCCGGTGCTGGAGCTATTGGCTTGCGGACTGACGTTACCTTCATTGGTTAGTAACTGGTAGTAAGCTTTTTCATCATTAAAGGAAGTAGATGTCCAAATGTAGTGATAGGATCCTTGGTATTGCAGTGTGCCATCCGCCTTAACATGACCTCCGTATGAAACTTTCCACTTATTCACATAATTGGCCAGATGATCAGGAACATGAGTTACATTCTCTCCCGTTCCTCCTAACGCTTTATCAAGATTTATCAGATCATCTTTGGTAGGTACACGCCAGGGGGAGGGACATAACTTATTTGCATGATCGGTCACATAATACCAACTGTATAAGTATCCCCTATATCCCGGAGCGGCGTCACGATATTCACCGTCAAAGGTTGATAAAGTGCCGGCAGACGCTCTATTACTCCCATCATATTCAATATAGTCACTCCATTTTTGTTTGATGGTCTGATCAGCGCTTTCAATCTCCCATACCTGTGTACTGATAGCATATGTAGGTACTCCTGTGGGATTACCCTCCTGCTTGATAGCGATTGAGATACTTCCTACTTCGCCGGCGGTTACCTTCACTGTTGCCGAAAGTTCGCTTACGAGCATATTGGCATTGGCGGATAAAGTAAATTCGTTCTCTTCTTTTTCTACTGTCAACCACGATTCATCGGATGTCACATCCCAAGTGGAATAATTGGTGATTACGGTAAATACGGGTGTAAAGGCAACCCCATTTGATGTGGCGCTTTTTCCGTCGGCTGAGAATATTACCTCATCCGTTGAAGATACCGATAATAAAGGAGGCGACGGCAACTGATTTACAGTAATGTTTATGGGTGTTGCTTCGCCTGCCGTTATCGTTACCATTGCCGGCTCAGGCGCCTCAAGACTTGTATTGGCATCGGCAGTCAGGGTGAACGTGTTGTCCGATTTTTCCACGTGCAACCACGATTGATTGGATACGGCTTCCCATACAGACACATTGGTGGTTACCGTGAATGTAGGTGTAATGGGTTTGTCGTCCGAGGTGGCGCTCGCTCCGTCTGCTGCAAAAACGATGGTAGTTGCTCCCGGCGCTATTGACAGGAATGGATTTGCACCCATCTGAGTCACGGAAATAGTTACAGACGTCGCTTTCCCTGCCGTTACCGTCACTGTTGCCGGAGCAGATTCGGAAGTATTTGTATTGGCATCGGCAGACAGGGTAAACGTGTTACCTGATTTCTTTACATGTAACCACGACTGGTTTGAGGTGGCATCCCACGATGCCTGATTGGTAGTAATCGTAAAAGTGGGTGTAACGGTCGTTCCGCCGGAAGTGGCGCTTTTTCCGTCCGCAGCAAAAACAATTGCTGTTGTGGCCGGTGATACCGATAATTCGGGATCGGGTTCTTCATCCTTGCAGGACATTAACACCATTGCTGCTACTGTAAGCATAATGGAAAAATTTCTGATAGTTCTTTTCATTTGAATAACATTTTAATTGATAAGACATTTAAATTATAAATTTTATGATTATACGATTTCTTTTATCCTTTATCGAAACGATTTTTTAATGTGTAATTTCAAGGATGGTACCGGCAATGTGTCTTATTCCTTCACCCACATTGAAATAATAAGCTACCAACACTTTATTTTCATCTAACTGCACCGCCCAGGGATAACCGATATCGGAACTGCCGCCGTCTGTGCGGAGAATGATTTCGGGAGCTGTTTTAAAATCGGTACATTCGGAGTTCAGGAGACGGGCGCGGATACCATAAGGCTCATGCCGGTATCCGTAAGTAAGCAACACCCTGTTGTCGGATAACCGCAGGGCATGCAGGGGATGTCCCCGGAAATCCATCTTCTCCCAGGGTTGAAAGCTTTTTCCGCCGTCCGTAGAGCGTGCAATACACGCCATATCATCCATATCGGTTGTGCGGAGAAAAGCAACGATATCACCTTTTGGGGTCTTCAGCAGTGACGTCTCGCTAAAACTATACGTATCATCGGTAGCAACAGGACAGGTATATCGCCAGGTTACCCCTTTATCTTCCGATATTAACAGATGGGCGGATATCTTTCGCGGATTTTTTTTGTCATTGGCAGCCACAACCCATAAAATGCGTCCGTCTTCTTCTTCATACATTGCTCCGCGGTTATAGGCCGGTAACGGATTGCCTAAAGCGCTGTAATGAACCTCGGAAGGAATATGCGGGGGATAATCAGGTCCTTCCCATGTTTTCCCATTGTCCGAAGAACGGATCACATAACCGCCCAGAAAATAAGCCCGCCCGTCTGCCATATGGTAAGGTTCCTTAAGGTTCGGGACGCCTGACGGAAGGACAAAAGCCCATGAATAGCTTGTACAGATAAGGGTACCGTCCTTCAATCTTAATAAGCAGGGATCCTGTGAACCGCCAAAGGGATGCGCATACATCAACTCAGGTTCTTTTGTCCAGTTTTCCCCGTCCGTTGAACGAACCATCACCAGATAACTGTTCGGATCCACATGATTGCTTCCCGGTTCTCCGAATATTTTTCTATCCGGCGCCCGGCGAAAGGCCACAAGAAACTCACCGTTCCCTCCTTTTATTATAGAAGGGAAGCATGAGTAAAACGGGGCATCCTGATAAATGATAATATCCTTGACTTTCCGGACATACGTTTGATCAACCGATTTCAAGAGCCGACCTTCCGCTTTCTCAGAAGAGAACAGGATGAAAATACTTATGGTCAAAATTTTGATGAATAATCTTACTTGCATGCGATTAAATTTTAGAGCGAAGAGTCAAGAATCAAGACACAAGATATTTTAATTATATTCCTGTATGTGATTGATCTACATGCTCATTTCATAATATAAAAACCTGATGTAAAAAATATGATCAGTCATAGAATCCAACAGAAAATTCGGCCAAATGTGTATAAAGGTTTGGTCCGGCGACCATATATACACGAATATATCTTGTCGTAATTGGATTTTGGAGATTAAAACTCTGAACTCCTGATATATCAGCTAATGTAAAAGCCTCACAATCTATCCAATGAATGCCATCGGCACTTTCCTGAATAGTAAAATCAGTAAAATCATTCTGCAACTGATCACTCCTAGAGGTAAGCTCTACAACTGATACGTTGGTCATTTTTTTCATATCATATGCCAGCCAATGCGGGTATCCCGGCATTTCCCCAACGTGCTGAGTATGCCAAAAAGTTGAAGCATCGCCATCAATTGTTTTTTCAGGCGCTCCATCCGGCAATTGTCCCGTGGGTTCATAGGAATCTGCCGTTGCCGTCCAATTAGATCTGTCAACCTTAATAAACACTTCCTGAGTTTTGAAATCAGTATAAAAAGTGTCAATAGCCGTAGGTTCAGGTATAAATGAAGTATTGTATTTTAAACCTGAGGCCATATCGGTCAGAAGAGTGGTTGTTTCGGACATTGGGATTTTTTTCTTAACCTGATCCCCATTTACGCTCATGTAAACCAGATTACAGCAAATCCCATAATTCACGGCCGTGGACCAATGAATGGTTAAATTTCCATCCTCTAAGGGAGTCGTACTCTTAATGGCCCTGTTTATGAGCGCTGCCTGAAACCTATCGCCATACACATTTCCGGTGACTTCAAAGGGTAGCGACCGGTGTCCGTATTTATCAATACTTATAAACTGGAAGATATATTCTGTTTCTTCCATATCTTCGAGTAGTTTTTTATAAATACCGGGTTGACTATTGACTTGGATTTCTGTAGAATCGGTAAAATCATTCCAAAAAATACGAACCGTTTCGATTCTTTGGGACCTGACAAATATTTCAAACTCAATCCGGTTTTTTCCGGCACCGGCAACGACACTATCGACTTTGGCTCCGTAAACCATTTCCCCTTCGTCTAAATAGGGTTGATGTAAGTCGTTCATTTTGGAGCAAGATAGTGTAAAGAACGCCAACAAATATAATAGACAAGTTATATTGCTTAATTTCATTTTCTTTGTTTTCATCATAAAATGCTATCTGTTATCGCCATAAACCTCTAATTCGGATATCTGAAAATTATCCCCGCCCGCCCATGTCTGGAGTATGTTAAGCCGGATATAACGCACTTTTGGATTTGTGGAGGGACAAATAAAATCTTCGCCGTTTTTAGCTACATATACATCTTCATCTGTATTTTGCCCGAAAGGTAATCCTGAAGGTTTTACGGATGTGCAATCCATCAATTTTGTCCAACTGTCCCAATCGCCTGTTTGATCAAGGGTCTGGCATCCCCAGACTTCAAATTTTCTGGGATTACCTTCTGCGAAGATAAACCCTGTTCGTTGATAGAGTCTTATACGGCTGATCTGCCC
>NZ_CALNAT010000263.1 GCF_937873925.1 uncultured Proteiniphilum sp.
GGGGTCGATGGGGGTTCCCAACCCCCTCTACAAAATGGATCTGCTGACGCATGACGGACGTTCGGCCGAAGATGGAGAGCAGGGTGAAATTATTTTCTATACCGGCGAAAAGCGGCCGTTGTCCCTGTTCAAAGGGTATTACAGGGATGAAGAGCGCACGCGGGAGGTATATGCCGATCATGTGTATCATACGGGCGATATGGCCTGGCGCGACGAAGACGGGTACTACTGGTTTGTGGGACGTACCGACGACGTGATCAAGAGTTCAGGTTACCGCATCGGACCGTTTGAGGTGGAGAGCGCCGTGATGACCCATCCTGCCGTGGTGGAGTGCGCCATTACCGGCGTGCCCGACGAGATCAGGGGACAGGTAATCAAGGCAACGGTTGTACTGGCGGAAGAGTACAAAACGCAAGCGGGTGAAGAGTTAGCCAGAGAGATTCAGGAGCACGTAAAAAATGTGACAGCCCCCTATAAATATCCGCGGCTGATTGAATTTGTAAACGAGCTGCCGAAAACCATCAGCGGAAAAATCCGCCGGGTAGAGATCCGGGAAAAATCAGAAAACAGGCCTTGATCTCACGTAAAAAATGTAATTTTGTAATATAGATTCAAGATTTAAAATTCAAGATTCAAGATTTGGAATGTAAATTGCAAATCAGCGTAGCTAAATCTGAATTAAAAATCAGCGTAGCTAAATATTGAATCTGGAATATGAAATTAAAAATAAATTAATCATATGAAAAAAGCATACGTATTCCCCGGTCAGGGCGCCCAGTTCGTGGGTATGGGTAAAGAGTTGTACGAAACATCGCCCCTGGCGAAAGAATTGTTCGAAAAAGCGAATGAAATACTCGGGTTCCGGATCACCGACCTGATGTTTGCAGGAACCGACGAAGACCTGAAACAGACAAAAGTGACACAGCCGGCTATCTTTCTGCATTCGGTGATCCTGGCGAAAACGCTGGGCGAAGAATTCAAACCCGACATGACGGCAGGGCATTCCCTGGGTGAATTTTCCGCATTGGTAACTGCCGGCGCCTTATCGTTCGAAGACGGCCTAAAACTGGTATATGCCCGTGCATTGGCCATGCAAAAGGCATGTGAAGCGAACCCGTCGACAATGGCTGCGATCCTGGGACTTTCTGATGAAAAGGTGGAAGAGATCTGTGCATCGATAGAGGAGGTGGTGGTTCCCGCCAATTATAATTGTCCGGGACAGATCGTTATCTCCGGATCGATGACAGGCATTGAAAGGGCATGCGAATTAATGAAAGAGGCCGGTGCCAAACGTGCATTACCGCTGAAGGTAGGCGGCGCTTTCCATTCACCGCTGATGGAACCTGCCCGCGTAGAATTGTCGGAAGCGATCGAATCGACCCGCTTTTCCGCACCAGTTTGTCCTGTGTATCAGAATGTATCCACCACAGGTGAAACCGATCCCGAAACCATCAAGAGAAACCTGATCGCACAGCTCACCTCACCGGTCAAATGGACACAATCGATACAAAACATGATTGCAGACGGCGCCACGGAGTTCGTGGAACTTGGCCCCGGAAGCGTATTACAGGGACTGATTTCGAAGATAAACAGAGAGGTCTCCGTTTCAGGGAAGAGTTGAATTAAACTTTGTTAGGAGAGTTTTTTTGTTAAAATCGAAATTAGAAAATACATTTGCACTGTAACGCAATTACTAAAACAGAAAGCTATGCAAAAATTACTGTTCATATTTACATTCATTGCGTCTGTTGCATTCTCTGCACACGCGCAGGAAGAATTTTTCAGCGCTCCCGATTTTGCGCAGATCGAAAGGAACATAAAAGAACCGACTTCTTCCTATTATCATCCGAAACTGATGGAAAAATATATGGCCGGCGATGAGAAAATGACCCTCGAAGAGGGACGGCATCTCTATTTCGGCTTTATCTATCAGCCGCAGTATATGCCTGTGGACACCTCCGCCTATAACAACAAGCTGGCGGAAGTGTTATCGAAAAAATCGTTCACGCCGACTGATTATACCAGTATCCTGCAATATTCCGACGCGCTGCTGCTGGAAGACCCGTTCAACCTGCGCGCGTTGAATGCCAAGCTGCTGGTATACGCACAGCAAAACAATGCCGAAGAGTATAAAAAAGTGGCACAGCAAAGACATGTTGTGCAGAATGCGATTGCAGGAACCGGGGACGGGATGTCGGCCGACACACCTTTCTACGTGATCAAGGTAGCGCATGAATACGATATACTTCCTTTCCTGGGATACAATTTCGGAGGCGAAGATAAGATCCTGAGCAGCAAAAAGGTGAATTATCTCACGCTCGCAGACAACCGGTTCGGTGTGGAAAGGGTATATTTCAATATCTCTCCCATCCTTGATCACCTGAATGCGCGCGGCGGAGGTAAGATGTAAATAAGAAGCTAAATTCTTATTATTTTATCCGCCACATTTTCAAAATCTTTCAGGTGGGTAGCCATCAGTATAGCAATATCGGGGTACCGGCGTTTGATATTCCGGAAAATGGCAATCGCATTTTCGGAACTTATACCGGCTGTGGGTTCATCTACAACCAACAGTTGCGGTTCTTTGAGTAGCGCCTGTGCCAGCAACAGCTTTTTCCGCTGTCCACCGCTCAACGTTTCGCCGTTTTCCCCTAACCAGCTTCCCAAACCATCGGGGAGCGACAAATGCCAGCTTGCCAGATCGACCGTTTCCAACACCTGCTCAATCGCTTCGTCGGGGTAACCCTCGAAGTTTTCACGTAATGTCCCGGTAAGCAGATAAGCTTTTTGGGTAACATACACACACTCCGGTACAGGCAAATGCGATAATTCCTTATCACCGTTCCATGTCAACGAGCCGCTCCGGCGGTATTCGGGATAAAAAAGACTATTCAGCAGTGTGGTTTTCCCTTTCCCCGTTTCTCCGAAGAGCGCAACCCATTCCCCTTTTTTTATCTCTAACGACACTTCCCCGGTACGCACAGGGGCGTCGGGGATTTTTGCACTCATATTCTTTACACTTACATTTTCCAGAGAACAATGAACCTGTACTGTTTCAACCGGTTGTTCGCCCTGTTCGATAATCGAGTCAACATCCCTGATCTGATGCGCAACCGAACTTTTTTCCGATTTTCCGGAGAAAAGCATCTCAGACAACTCGGCTTGCGCCATGATACCGAAGAAAATCCCGATAGCCGTCGGGGCATCGATACCATAGTTGCCCGAATTCCAAAGCAGGAAAGCAGCCATATAGCTAAATCCAAGCCCGGCAATCAGTTGAAGATAAAATGAGTTAGTTTGCAACCTGTTTTCCAATCGTTCGAGTTGCCACAATTTTTGCTCATATTGTCCGATAGCTTTCTCTTCCAGATTGTATTTCGAGATCTCTATCCGTCCCCTGAAACTTTGGATGAGCGCCTGGTTATTCTCTTCGCGATGCGTTTTCAGCGCTTCATAGAGTTTTCCGTTTTTTCGAAAGAACAGTTGGGGGACAATAAACAGAAGAACGGCGGCAGAAATCAGAAACTCAATGGCTATGACGTGCGAAAACAGGGCGATAAAGAGAAAGTAGATGCCGAGCGAAAGTATCAGCGCAGCAAAGGGCAAAAGCCATAAAAGGATGTGGTTGAGTATCTGGTCGATGCCGTGCGTACTGTTTTCGAGCAGCGTAGAGTTGTTGTTGACCTGCTTTTTGAAATAGGGGAATTTGGCGACCGATTGAAAAATTTTCAACTGCAGGCTTTGCTGCACATCGAGCGTAGTCTTGTGGTTTTCCAACCGCTCGAAATACCGCGTCGCCGTGCGCAGCAGCGCCAGTAAACGGATAATGGCAGACGGGATCAAATATGAAAATGCGGTGTTTGCCGTAATAAATACCACGCTGCAAATGGCCAGAAACCATCCTGAAATAGCCGGAAGGGCAACGAATGCCACCGTCCATAGAGCCAGCAGCAAAAATCCCTGCAGCCATTTGCCCGCGAAGGGTTCTAATATCCGTTGTACGATAAATTTATGCATACTTCATCTGTTCTCCCCAATTTAAGTTAAGGATTGTATCGGCCACGGCATCGAACATCTTTTCGTGCGAGGCGACGATTACCAACCGTTCTTCGGCTAATTTTACAATTTGCGGAAGAATAATTTCGATAGTATCGGCGTCCAAATTAGCTGTAGGCTCATCCAGAATCACAACCGGCCTCGGGTGCAGCATCATCCGGGCAAGCGTGACCAGTTGTTTTTCGCCGCCTGAAAGTTGCTTGCCGTTATGGCTCAACCCGGTTTGCCAGCCCTCCTCTTTTTTAATAAGGATCTTATCCAAAAACTCAGGATACCGGTCGTGTTTGTCTGCTTCTTTTTCGAGAAACACGTTGTATCGCAGCGTTCCGTCGAAGATGAAAGGAAACTGGTTCATGTACGACGAGTTCGCTTTCAGCCATTGATGCGACCATGTGTTGTCTTTCCCGTTTACCGAAACCGTACCGTCTCGCGCAAACAGGCTCCCGGCACATATTTTCAACAAGGTGGATTTTCCCGAACCCGAAATACCTTTCACCAGCACCAATCCTTTCATTGGCAATCGCAGATGGATGTCGTGCAATACCTTGACCGGCGAATCGGGATAAGTAAAGTTCAAGCTTTTGATCTCAAAATTGTTAATCATTTCGTTCGTGTCGGCCAAAGGTGGAGCGATCTCTTCATTCAGTATCGGCATCAACAACTCTGCCGACGCCAAGGCTCTGTTCCGGTCGTGGTAAGCGCTAACGAATTTCCGCAAATAAAAGAAAAAATAAGGCGTAAGGGTAAGCAAAAACAGCGCGGTACGGAAATCATACCCTTTCCCGTAATTGGGACCAGGCATAATTCCAAGCAGGCTCATTCCCAGGTAAATAGCAATAGCCGCAATACAAATCGTAACAAAAAGTTCCAATACCGCCGAGGACAGGACGGCAACCCGCATCACGCTGGTAGTCGCTTTGTTCAATTCCTTACTTTTTCCCGACAAAAAACGGTATTGCACTTTGAAATTATCTAAATTGACAATTTCGGCAATGGTTTGGAGACGGTTGTAAAAAACGGCCGAATATTTCAGGAAAAGATTGACATGTTTTTTGTGGAGCGCTTCGGCACCCACACCGATGACGGCCATTTGCATGGGAATGACCAGCAGCGAAACCAGCAGTATGACAGCGACCCATTTCTCCACCCAAAAACTAACCGCTAACAATAATGTACTGACCACAACCGTTGCCACGGAATAAGGGATGAAAAAAGCAAAAAAGGGTTTCAGGTCGTCGCTGATCCTGGTAACATACAAGGCACTTGACGTGGAATCCAATTGGCTGTTGTTGAGTAATACCGGATAAATTTGTTTTTTGATTCTGGAAACAATTATATTCCCTGCATTGTAGTTGCACTGCGACGCAAAATGGGCAAAAATATACCTGCCCGTGAGAAATGCCGACGCATACAGCAGCAGGTTGGGCAAAACCAGTCCCTCGTTGAGCCATGAAGCCGCAAATTCCGACAAATACCAGCAAAAAACAACAAAACATCCCGCGCTTACAATGGTAAATACTGAAGCTATAATATACGGACCTTTTGCTTCTATCATCTTCTTACCCAGCCACCGGGAAGCGCTTTCCTGATCTGAACTCATTGATTGTCTGTGATTTTATTTCCCCATTACTGAAAAGAGGGGATATTGAATGAACTGAGTGGTTCTTATTTTATTACCAACAAAGATAATTATTTTAAACAAATAAAAATCATAAATCAGGTTTCCCGGATCTTAAAACCATTTCCTCCTCTTAAAATACCAGAGCATACCGGCGGCAACCATCACCATCACTCCCCAGACAATAAAATATCCGTATCGCAGATGCAGTTCGGGCATATTGTCGAAGTTCATTCCATACACGCCTACAATGAATGTGAGCGGGATAAATACCACTGAAAAGACAGTTAACAGCGCCATTATATCATTCAGTTTCGTGCTCATGGAAGAATGATAAATATTCAACTCGTCATACAGCAGTTCACGGTAATACTCCAGTAGTTCTACTACCTGGTTTATATTATCCTGGAGTTCTTTGTAGTGTTTTTCGTTTGCCGGAGCGATAAAGTCGCTATCCGATTTTGCAAGGCTTATGATCATCTCCCTGGCAGGTCTTATATAACGCCCCAAATTACTGAGCTCACGTTTGAGAAGGTTGATTATTTTGAGGGTTTCCCTGCCGGGATGAAGCACCATCCTGTTTTCCAGGTCTTCAATCTTTTCGCCGAGTACACCCAGAATAAAGATATAATTATCGATTACTATATCCAGCAGGGCAAAGGCGAGATAATCAGCGCCTAATTTCCTGAATCTCTTAGAGTGCTTCCTGATCCGCTCCCTTACAGGATTAAACAAGTCGCTCTTCTCTTCCTGAAAAGTGACCAGCAGGTTGTCCATCATCACAAGGCTCAGGTTGTCGACCGATACCTGATTCGTCTCTTCGTCGAGTTTCATCATTTTTACAGAGATAAAAAGGCCATGGTCGAATTCATCCATCTGTGGACGTGTGCCGGGCTCCATCACATCCGATAAAATATCAGCCGGGATTTGCAGGGTATCTACCAACTCTCCCATCAATTTCTCATTATGTAATCCGTCGATATTCACCCAGGTAAGGGTATCGGTATTTTTATAAGGCAGCAGTTCTTCTACCGACCGGATTGTCGATTCATCCACCTTTTCGAAATCGATATCGAAAAGAGTGATTCGTATCTCTTCGGAGCGGTGCCGGCCGCGAAATTTCAGTTCATACGGCGAGAGTCCGATATCTTCTTTGCGCTTGAGTGGAGTGTGGGGCATACGCATACGTCAGGAATTACCAAATACAAATTAAAAATTATGAAGTTGCAAGGTACAAAACTTTTTCGCATATTGTAAATATACATTATAAAAAACCGCCCCGGCATTCACCAAAGCGGTTTTTACATAGCCATCGAACAAAATTTCCGTTTTATAAGCAGCCGGTTCAGATAAACTCTCATTGCTATCCATTATCCTTTATCCATTATTTGCGCACTGAGAGGTAACATGAAGCTATAGAGTAATAACGAAAAAAATAATTTCCAACTCATAATCTTTTTTGAAAATAGGACATCTCTTGGTTACGATCGGTTACAAATTGATTATAAAAAATAATCCGCTCCCGACCCTGTCTGACAAAACAGGCTCGGAGAGCGGATCTGTAAATATAAAAAATTATACGCTTACTTACTCGTCCATCAGCACACGCATGATATCACATGCCGATTGGGTGATCGAGCTTCCCGGCCCGAAGATGGCCGATACACCGGCACGGTAAAGGAAATCGTAATCCTGTGCAGGGATCACACCGCCCGCAATTACCACGATATCGGGACGGCCGAGCCGTTTCAGTTCTTCGATCACCTGCGGCACAAGCGTTTTATGTCCGGCAGCCAGAGAAGACACACCCAATACATGCACATCATTTTCTATGGCCTGACGGGCTGCTTCGGCCGGCGTCTGGAACAAGGGTCCCATATCTACGTCGAAGCCGCAGTCGGCATAACCGGTAGCGACCACTTTGGCGCCGCGGTCGTGTCCATCCTGTCCCATTTTGGCTACCATGATCCTGGGTCTACGCCCCTCTTTTTTGGCAAACTGGTCTGTGAGGGCGCGCGCTTTCTCGAGCGTCGGCGCCTCTTTCGATTCTGCTGAGTACACACCTGAAATTGTTCTGATTACTGCATTATAACGTCCCACTATTTTTTCACATGCGTCGGAGATCTCTCCCAGCGTAGCACGTACCCGCGCAGCCTCTACCGAGAGTTCGAGGAGGTTGCCCTGTTTGGTCTCTACGCAGCGGGTGATGGCCTCGAGCGCTTTTTGTACCGCTTCATTGTCACGGCTGGCTCTCAGTTGACCGAGGCGTTCCACCTGCTGCTTACGCACCTCTGTATTATCGATATCGAGAATATCGATAGGATCTTCCTGATCGAGCCTGTAGCGGTTCACACCAATGATGGCCTGAACGCCCGAGTCGATACGCGCCTGCGTACGGGCGGCCGCCTCTTCGATACGCATTTTAGGAATGCCGGTCTCGATAGCCTTGGCCATCCCTCCCAGTTCCTCTACTTCCTGAATAAGTGTCCATGCCTTATCGACCAGTTCCTGTGTAAGTGATTCCACATAGTAGGAGCCTGCCCACGGATCAACCTGGCGGGTGATCTGCGTCTCTTCCTGAATATATATCTGGGTGTTACGGGCGATACGGGCCGAGAAGTCGGTCGGCAGCGCGATGGCCTCATCGAGCGCGTTGGTGTGGAGCGACTGGGTATGTCCGAGTGCAGCAGCCATTGCCTCGATACAGGTACGTCCCACATTGTTGAACGGGTCCTGTTCGGTGAGCGACCATCCCGATGTCTGTGAGTGGGTACGCAACGCCATCGACTTGGGATTTTTAGAACCGAAACTCTTTACGATCCTGGCCCATAACAGGCGTGCGGCACGCATCTTGGCTATTTCCATAAAATGGTTCATACCAATAGCCCAGAAGAACGAGAGACGGGGCGCAAAAGCATCCACATCGATACCGGCGTTGATACCGGCGCGCAGGTACTCGATACCGTCGGCCAAGGTGTAGGCCAACTCGATATCGGCGGTGGCGCCGGCTTCCTGCATGTGATATCCGGAGATGGAGATGGAGTTGAATTTGGGCATCTTTTGCGAGGTGAACTCAAAAATATCGGCGATGATCTTCATTGAGAATTCCGGCGGATAGATATAGGTATTGCGCACCATGAATTCTTTCAGGATATCGTTCTGGATGGTACCGGCCATCTCTTCCAATTGCGCCCCCTGTTCCTGTGCAGCTACAATGTAGAATGCAAGGACAGGCAGTACGGCGCCGTTCATGGTCATGGATACCGACATCTTGTTGAGCGGGATACCATCGAACAATATTTTCATATCTTCCACCGAACAGATGGAGACACCGGCTTTTCCCACGTCACCCACTACCCGTTCGTTGTCGGCGTCATAGCCGCGGTGCGTGGGCAGGTCGAACGCTACGGAGAGCCCTTTCTGTCCCGAGGCAAGATTACGGCGGTAGAAAGCATTGGACTCCTCTGCAGTGGAGAATCCGGCATACTGACGGATGGTCCACGGACGCATCACATACATCGTGGAATAAGGACCACGCAGATAAGGCGGCAGGCCAGCAGCATAATTCAGATGCTCCATACCCTGAAGGTCTTCTTTCGTGTAGACCGGTTTTACCGGGATCTGTTCCGGCGTAAGCCAATCGGCTTTGATCTCGTTTTTTTCAGCCCATTCGGCCACATCGGTCGAAGAAAAGCCGGCTGAGTGAAGATTGATATCTTTAAAATTTGGTTTCATATTTTTTAGACTTTTAGAATCAAGAACCAAGAATCAAGACATTTTGATTTGGTTCATTAAAAATTAGGTGTTTTCTCGCTACGGCATAATCCAAGCAAGCTTGTCTTCTGCTCGTTTAGCTTAACGAAAACATTCGATTGTTTTATTTTAATCACCTTTGTATTATGGAACGCACCGTCATTTGTACCCCTATCCTTAATTACATCTATATAAACGAAGCTATTACATTGCCGGCCACCATCAGCAGACTGAACAGCAGCACCAGTTGGGCCGTATAGGTATCCAGAAAACGGATAATACCCAGATCGTCCATGGTCGCCTTTCTCATCAGTTTGATATTTTTAATGGCAAACGGAAAACTGAGAAGGACTAAGAACGTCCAGTTAGTCAACATCTGTATCATCACCATGATCGCGATCAGCAGATAGGCTGCCAGCAGTATTGTCTGATAAAAAATCTGAGCGCCTTCCAATCCCATATTCATGGCCTGGGTGCGTATACCGGCTTCTTTATCCTGCAACATATCGCGTGTATTATTGGCATGCAGTATAGCCACGATGAGCAGTCCTACGGGTGTGATCACCAGCAGTACGGGCCAAAGCAACTGTGCGGTCATGACATAAGCCACACCCAAAGCGATCGACAAGCCGTAACAAATGAAGATGAGCAGGTCGCCCAGTGCCACATACTTGAATTTGTAGTAGAGCGTGGAGCTGATAATACCGATAACCCCTATAAACAGTAACGGCAGTCCGGTATGCAACAGGAGATAAATTCCCAGCAAAATACCGATAAAGAACACTGTATAGCCGTAATAAAGCACCGTGGCAGGCTTGAATATCCCCAATACGATCAGGCGGGGCGGACCGGTCTTCTCTTTCCGGTCTACTCCGCTCATATAGTCGTGATATTCGCCTATCAGATTTCCCGCCATATGGAAGATAATCGCGCCGAAAAAGGCCAGAATACCGTAGGTCCAGTTCAATTCAACTATTCCTTCCCTTTTATAGAGATAAAAGACATAAGATATGGCTATCAGCGCCGGTGATGCCGATGCAGGGAACGCCCACGGATGCGCTACGATGATCCAGTTTTTCAGTTTCCCTTCTCCGTCCATAATTTAATTAGAATAAAGAACAAAGAGTAAAGAGCAAAGACTTTACCTTTCATCTTGTTGATATAATCTATCTTTAAAAGAATAAATCATCTTTTGCAGTTCGATTATCTTGTCTTTATATAGTTCATATTTTTCAACATCGATATATCCCAAATTCATTGCAACTATCAACTCTGTTCCAAGCTCAAGCAAAGAACCGTGTGCAATTTCGAGAAACCGGGCAAAATATTTATAACCAGACTTTGCCGACCCTTCTGCAATATTAGTCGGACAAGAAATTGCTGCACGTTGCATTTGTGATATTAAACCGAACCTTTCATGAGTTGGGAAAGTATGGGTTAATCTGTAGATATCTGTAACCAGATCAACAGATTTCAACCAAATATTTAACTTTCTGAAATGATGCATAAAAGTTATCCTAACTCTTTATTCTTTACTCTTTACTCTATAACAAAAGCTTCTCATTGAATGTCTTCAGCGTCTCCAACACATTGCTGCGCACATTGATGAAGTGCTCGACACCGATCGCTTTGAGATCGTCCGCACATGCGGGAGCGCCGGCCACCACGAAAAGTTCCTTACCCCCTTTAAGCAGGTTGTATGCTTCGGGAGCCAGGGTAACATATTCATCGTCGCTAGAGCAGAGAACCACCACATCGGCGCCTTTTGCACGGGCCGCATTGACTCCCTCCTCAACAGTTTTGAAACCGAGGTTGTCAATGAGCTCATACCCGGCGCAGGCGAAGAAATTGCTTGAGAACTGCGAACGTGCCAGACGCATGGCCAGATTACCGATAGTAAGCATAAACACTTTGGGCGTTTTTCCGCTCCGCTCGGTGGCCAGACGTAACTCGTCGAAAGCATTGGAGAGACGGCGGGTGTTGAGCCGCTTGAGCGGTCTGTTTTGTGCATCGTCGCTTCCGCAACCGCAATGTGACGCCGCATCTTCCATCTTTTGGCTCATGGCCTCCCCGAAGTTGGGATATTGATTGGTACCCAGCAAGATCTCTCTTCGGTTAGCTGCCGCATTAAAGCGGGCATCGGCCGAAGCATTGACGGCATCCTGTACACTGCCTGCCTTAAGCGCTTCATAGAAGCCGGTTTCTTCGGTCTTAAGGAATAACTTCCAGGCCTGTTCAACCAGTGCAGCGGTGAGCGTTTCAATATAATAGGATCCGGATGAAGGATCTGTGATCTTATCGAAATGGGACTCCTCTTTCAGCAGCAGTTGCTGGTTCACGGCAATACGTTCCGCGAAAGCGGTGGGAGTCTCGAAGGCTTCATCGAAAGGACGTACCGTAAGTGAATCGACAGCGCCGATAGTGGCAGACATCGCCTCCGTTTGTGTGCGCAGCATATTCACATAAGGGTCGTACAATGATTGGTTGAATCGTGAAGTGGATGCATGGATATTCATTTTCGCGGCACAACGGCAGGTACCGTCGTCGGCTTTGTTGTCGCAATCATGTGCACATGCCGGTTCGTAAGCAGCCACAATCTCCGCCCACAGCCAGCGTGCGGCACGGAATTTGGCGATCTCCATGAAGTAGTTGGAGCCGACGCCAAACTCAAATTTTATTTTTTTTGCAGCCATTGACGGGTCGACGCCCTTTTCGATCAGCGCCGACAACACCTGGTTTCCATAGGAAAGGCTGTATCCCAACTCCTGATAGCTGTAGGCTCCGGCATTATTCATTCTGTCCCCGGTCACGGTAATGGCACGATAGCGGGGAAGCGGCGCCGTAATTTTCACTATCTCTACGGCCTTTTCCACCCAGTTGGGTTCGTCAATCCCTTTTTTCAGTATTTTCCTGAAGGGATCGAATTCTATGGATCCGAAGCATTCCATCACGTTGAGATTCCGCGACCGGATATATGCTGTTACCAATCCTGCCAGGTCGAGGGTGCGCGAAATACAGGTGCTGAAGTTCAGCTCGACCTTATCAGGAGCAACCCCCTGAAGGAGTGTCTCCAGGTTTTCAGCCGAAAGTTCATTCTTCGGCAGACGAAAACCAAAAGAGGTAATGCCTCTTTCGAGCAGGGCAAGTGTTTTCTTGTTGGCCTCTGCGAAATCCTTCACGTTGATCTCCTGACGTACATACCACTTATTATCCTTTCTGGTGCTGCGTACATAAGGAAACTGACCCGGCAGATTCTCGGCCGCACGGGATCCTTCTATATCTTCCGCACGATAAAAAGGATTCACATTAAACCCTTCATTGGTTCTCCATACCAATTTTTTGTGGAAGTCGGCCCCTTTCAGGTCCTTTGTAATAACTTCCATCCACTCATCGGTGGAAACGGGAGGAAAACCGGTGAAAAGTTTCTCTCTCTGATTACTCATAATTTACTGTTTATTTATTATTTTGAGGTTCATTAAAATTAGTCGTTTTGAGTCGCCTTCGCTCCTCGATTTCCAATTCTCGC
>NZ_CALNAT010000264.1 GCF_937873925.1 uncultured Proteiniphilum sp.
AGCGTCATCACACCAAATTTTCTCATCTTTTTTTTCATTTTAAAATAAAACATTTATTAATTATATTCACCTGTTCCTGTCTCACAATCATTGTTTCCAATGCCGTTTTTTGTCTCTATTCGTTATTTTTCCCTATGAATTCTTCCAGGTTGCGCGAGGCCTCCTCAAGACCGCCTTTCTCTGCCGCACGGAAATGCGCCTCCGCCCGTTCGTAATTCCCTTTTAACAGTTCGAGGACACCGAGGGCATTGTCATACGCGGGAGCCGGAAGGCTTGGTTCCACCTTGGTAAGGTAGCGCTCCGCCAGCACGATATCGTTCCGCATGAGCGCCGCCATGGCCGCATTCAGGTTGGCGGTCTCATCTTCGGGAAACATCCGGACAGCCGTTTCGAACAGATCCGCGAACGTTTCGGATCCATACGGATGGCTATTTGCAACCAAATATATTTCATCGAGAGAGAGGTTCTGCGGCTCGCTCTTTATTTTCTCCCTTGCTTCATCCAGGTCAAACGGGCGGACGCTATACCCAATCTTGCATGTGGCCACACGCAACTTCGGGAACATGTTCGTCGCCATGTACCGGTACGGGCGGCCCGATGCCAGCTCCATCAACTCTTTCTTGCGCAGGGTACCGTCTTCGGTGGAGCGGATAATTCGGAGGGCCTCCTCCTTGTGTGCCATGTCGGAATCTTCGACCAGTTTTTCCAGCCCATCCCAGTTCTCACCGCCGAAGCCGGTGTGATACGCACTCCTCTCAAAATCATACCGTGCAACCAGATAATCCCGTAAAGATTCCGCCCGTGCTTCAGACAACCGTCTGTTATGCTCCGGGGAGCCTTCGGGAGAGGCATAGCCGGTGATCTCCAGCTTCTCGACCGTGATATCGGGGTTGTGCTTCACCTCGTCGATCATCTCCCTGATCTTCCGTAGCTCCGCGGGATTATTCATGTAGTCGGGATATATATCGGCCCGGTTTACCACGAAATCAAGCGATACCCGCGCTTCTATATTCCGCCGTTTTGTTTCCGCTATCTGTGGTTTGATAAAAGCCAGACTGGGAGATGCGGGGGGAACAACAACGCGCTCCTTTTCGACCGAGACGTGGGCGACAGGCGCTTCCCCGGCTCTCTCGCGCGACGAAACGCCACAACCGCAAAGATCGGACACCATCTCGAGACGGGCACCGGACATCCACGCTTCAAACGGCATTGTATAACTGTAATTTAACGCGCGTTCCTGTTGCCCGTAGCCTTTTTCAACGGCATACGGGGCGACATGCCGTGCCCGCTGCTTCTCTCCCATAAGGGCGAGATAACGCCCGTATTCTTTGTAGTTACGCCTTCCCTTTATCGCGATTTCCGGTAACTCCTTTGAAATTGTCCCGTTGGTGAGCACAGGAATAATATTGAGGGAGCGGTTACTTTCCACCGAAGCGTTCCCGATGTCCACTATCAGATTGACCACCAATTGATCGCCTTTTTTCGCTAATTCAATCACGTTCACCGTAATCCGGCCATCGTATAGCGACCCTTCCCGGGCATGAATGGAAAGCGTGACAAGCAGGGCGGTAAGGATTATCTGTAATTTCTTCATTTCCAGCATTATTTAATCATATAGATCAGTGAGAGACCTGCCTTGGTAGGGCCGAAATAGTGCTTCGACTCATTCCCTCGTTTTTCCCCGCATTGCCCGCAAGCGAACTTATCGTACCTTAGATAGGCATACCCCGCACCTATCGTGGCTTCAATGCCCCAGCTCCTGCCGATGATCCAGTGGTAGCCGTAGCTGACTCCCCCCCCGGCCAGCCATCCCTCGTAGCGGTTGTCCAGTATCTGCCTGTTTTCAATCGTTCCGAACATCTTGCCAGAATGGAATCCCCAGGGCAGCATGCCCCCGAAATTATATTGGGCGAGATGGGTGGAGAAACCCCAAAAAGTGCCACTGAACCTGGAGCAGCTCCAAATACGGTACTCCGGCTGCAGAAGCCAGTGCTTCATCTTTCGATTCCCCGAAAAGGTCCAGGGATTGATGTTGCCGGAGATATCCAGCGTGGAGCGTTCTCCCAATCCTACTTCCAGGCCAAGATTCAAAGAGGTCGTCGCATCATAGAGAAGATTACTCTTGATGGCCGCCTTTTGTGCGAAAACACCCGGCAATGAGGTTGCCAGTGCAAAAATGAGCAGAAATAACTTGTGATGAGACTCATACATATAATGGATGTATTACTTCGTTCATATCCTGTCCTGTATATCTTGCATTGCGCATTCCAGACATTATGGATATATAAA
>NZ_CALNAT010000265.1 GCF_937873925.1 uncultured Proteiniphilum sp.
TCGTCGGCATCGGCATTTCCGAGAGGGGCCATTCTTTCGGAGAAATCCATCAGGTCGGTCATCCCTTTTACCCCGCTTCCGGCAGTGGTCATTGTAGGCGACTGCGAAATGGTATTCACACGGACCCCTTTGTCGCGTCCGTAGATATACCCGAAACTGCGGGTGATGGATTCGAGCAGCGCTTTGGCATCGGCCATGTCGTTATAACCGTAAAAAACACGCTGCGCGGCCACATAGGTGAGCGCGAGCATTGAGCCACCTCTTTCAATGGCATCTAATTTGCGGGCTACCTGCAGCATCTTATGAAAAGAGATAGCGGAGATATCAAGGGTTTTTGCCAGCATATCGTAGTCGAGATCGTCGTATGTCCGTTTTTTACGGACATTGGGCGACATACCGATGGAATGCAGTACGAAATCGATTTTTCCGCCCAGTATCTCCATCGATTTGGAAAAGACCATTTCCAGGTCTTCCACATTGGTGGCATCTGCCGGAAGAATCTCTGCATTGAGTTTCTCTCCCAACTTGGCCGTGTCTCCCATGCGGACAGCTACGGGAGTCTTCGACGGCTTTTTCGGCTACCTTCCAGGCGATGGACATATCGTTCAACGCACCGAAAATAATCCCTTTTTTTCCTTTTAATAAATTGTGACTCATAATTTTTTTCAATTTTGATCTTCCTGATAAAAAATCTTTTTACCACCAACTTTTTCGTCAAGCTAAATGAGCAGAGGACAAACTGGTTTGGACTATGTCATAGTGAGAAAAAGTCTAACTTTAGTTGAACGTTTTCGTTAAACGAGCACAGAGGCAAAACTTGTTTTGACTATGTCGAGTGCAGAAAACGACTCATGTAATTGAATTTTGCCGTGATTCTTTTTCGAAAAACTGCGCAAATTTACGAAAAATGTGCAATAATTAAACGTTCTATAAAGAAATAAGTTCTCATTGTCCGCTTTATTTCCTATGATTGTTCTATTTTTTTTATTGGTATATGGGATTGACTCCTATTCGGTCGTCGAATGGGAAATCGGCGTAGCCCACAGTTGCTCGCAATAATTATACTTTTGATCCTAATAATTTAGATGGTCGTTTCATGAAAAAGAGAGTGAACTCATATTGTGGCCACTCTCTCCCTTTAATTTTCCAGATGTGTAAATTATGCCGCTTTTACTACATCATTTTCGACTGTAATTCCTTTCCAGACAATTGCAGCAATCGTCGCACCGAGTAACGGAGCTACAATAAACAACCAAAGTTGGCTCAATGCCGTACCTCCTTCAAAAATTGCCGGTCCTATACTACGAGCGGGATTCACCGAGGTACCCGTGATGGGAATACAGACAATGTGTACCAGCACTAATGCGAGACCGATAGCCAGACCGGCGAATTTATTCAGCCCGTTCCTGGCGGTCACCCCCAGCACGACCAATACAAAGATGAAAGTGAACACCGTTTCGGCTACGAAGGCTACCACCATCTGCCCCCCCGCAAAACCGTTGGCACCGGTAAGGGTGGTGGCGGAACCGGAATCTTTTGCGAGAAACCAGAGGATGGAAGAGCCTAAAACAGCCCCGATCACCTGAGAGATCATATACCTGCCGGCCTCTTTACCGCTCATCCTACCTGAGAGAAACACCCCCCATGTAATGGCCGGATTGATATGACACCCCGAAATGCTACCGATGGCATAAGCCATTGCCACTACCGAAAGGCCGAAGGCAAACGCAACACCTAGCGTATCCACGGAATCAAAAGGCTGCCCTGCCCCTGCAAACACGGCTGCACCGCAGCCCATCAATACCAGCACCATCGTACCGATCATTTCTGCCAAATACTTCTTCATGATTCTTTGATATTTTAATGAAACATACACTGTCCGGTAAAGAAAGAAATTAATGGGTAATAAGGTGCGGATCAAGGTTGAAATTGGGGATTGACTCCACATTTTTTTTCTCTTCCGGCTGAATGAGCTATTGGTTAAGGCAAGTTTACTTGCATTACATTATACCGTTGCGAGGACTTTTTCAATAAGCGAGGACAAAGATAAAAACTGTTTTTACGCATGCCTGGTTTCTACTGTTTTTACCAAATTTTATGTGAAACCCATTGAACATTTGTCCGGTCAGTTGTTATTAATGGTAAGAAATTCGGTTATGACAATCACCTATATATATCATAGTTGCTATCTGATTGAATTCGACGGGTTCTCAGTGCTCTTCGATTATTATAAGGATACACCCCGCGAAGATGGTTCGGATTGGGTAAAGGATTACCTGCTCAATAAGGCAGAGGAGCTCTATGTCCTGTGTTCGCATTCCCATTATGATCATTTTAATCCGGAAATTCTCTCCTGGAGGGAACGGAAAAAGAATATCCGCTATATTTTTTCCCGGGAGCTGTGGGAAAGCGGAAAAACTGCCGACGGTGACGCCCTTTATCTCGAAAAAGAAGAGGTCTACCGCGATCACCGGCTTACAATAAAGGCGTTCGGGTCGACCGATGCCGGTGGGTCCTTTTTGGTTGAATATAATAACCGTCAATTTTTTCATGCCGGCGATCTCAACAATTGGCATTGGAAGGAAGAGGTAAGCACGGAAGAGGCGCTTTCCTATGAAAATTATTTTTTATGTGAGCTGGAATTATTAGCGGAACAGGTCGGTCGTTTGTATCTGGCTATGTTTCCCGTTGATCCGCGCCTGGGAAGATATTTTATGCGGGGTGCGGAACAATTTGTGTCACGCATAAAAACCGATCATTTCTTGCCCATGCATTTCGGGGAGAACTGGGATAAGGTAAATCTTTTTGAAGAGATTGCCGCCCGGTATGACTGCCAGTTTTTGCCGTTATCGCATTATGGGCAGTCATTTACGTTTGAGTAAAGAACATAGATTTTTAGAATCAAGAATCAAGCTCCAAGACTACTGAGTTCTAATTTCTGAGTTTTTAATTCTTACTTCCCGTTCTCATTTCAGCCGACTCAACAAATCATCAAATAGTTATTAACTCATCACCAAATAAAAAATATGGAAGTAAAAGCAAGATTCGACCACTATAATATCAATGTGTTCGATCTCCAAAAAAGTATCGAATTTTATGACAAGGCATTGGGACTGAAGGAAGTCCGCAGGAAAGAAGCGTCGGACGGATCCTATATATTAGTCTATCTGGGAGACGGCGTCACAGGCTTTACGCTTGAGCTCACATGGCTTCGCGATTGGGACAGGCCTTACAATATGGGGGATAACGAACAACACCTGTGCGTCCGTGTGGAAGGAGACTATGACGAAACAAGGGCTTTTCATAAGGAAATGGACTGTGTCTGTTACGAAAACCATAAAATGGGACTCTATTTTATAATCGATCCCGACGGATATTGGATAGAAGTATTACCTTTGAAGAAATAAATAACAAAATATGGATTTTTTCAATTACAAACGCCGCCCTACCGTCGATGTACATGTAGGAAATATCATTATGGGCGGAAATTATCCGGTTGTCGTGCAGACAATGACCAATACCAATACGCTCGATACCGAAACAAGTGTAGCCCAATGTGAGAGTATCATCGCCGCCGGTGCCGAGCTGATCCG